>NZ_VPDQ01000008.1:0-130206 GCF_013417535.1 Acinetobacter sp. YH12241
AAGTTTAACGGCATATCAAAAGAGTACTTTGATTATCATCTTAAAGAAACTGAATGGCGTTGGATGAGGGAACCTAATGAGTTAGCAACTGAGCTGTGGAACCTCATTAGGTAAAATTAAGTGTAAACCTGCTAGTCTAGAGCCTACCAGATTTTAAATACAAAAAAGCCCCAACATCCTGTTGAGGCTTTTCTGGATTTGCTTTTCAGATCTGACTCCTGTCTGACCTGTCAACGTCCTGTTACTCTGCGCTTTTTATTGTTGTTGTATCGCTTTGCAGACTTCCTGTCTGTCTATGAATCAAACTATAGCCTTGAACTGAAAGTGGGAATAGCCGACAAATTCTGCGCTGCCTGTAGGCTAAAGCGCACATCGCTGTCGTCCTCAGGCACTGACATACTGGATCAGCTTATCCACGACATCTCTGAGTGTTTTATTGTCGAATTCATTTCCTTCAAAGCTGTAGTCTTTATTGCGACTAAAAATGTCTCGCAGCTCTACAATCGCATTGGTATCCACCATACCGAGCTGAGTGCCGACCTGGCGGATCTGATCAATGGAACGTGAGCCATTAGTGACGCCATAACCTATATAGGCTGCCGGCTTGCCTTGCCATTCCTTGGCCAGATAATCCAGCGCATTTTTTAATGCCGGGCTATAGCCATGGTTATATTCGGGACTGATAAAAATAAATGCATCCGCAAGGGCAATAAAGTCAGCCCATTCCTGCTGTTTCGGCTGATCATAAATACCGGTCAATGGGGGATGAGAACCAGCAAAAAGCGGAAGATCCCATTCTTTTAAGTCGACAAGTTCGGTTTCAAGCGTGCTAAAACCATATTTTTTAATTTCCTGTAGTACCCAATGTGCGACCTTAATTGCTGTACGTCCTTCACGCACACTGCCAACCACAATATAAATTTTCATATCTTTCCCTTTCTTATCGCATGCTCATCAAATTAAATTAATCAGATTTCTGAACAGAGACTAGAGAGGATTTGTATCCAGAAACTAAAAAAGCTCCCGAAGGAGCTCTTTTAAATCATGTGATTAGCCGATATTACATCAGCTTCACGCCTTGCTGGCCAGCTGGAGTAACTTTGAAGATTTCGACTTCAAAGGTGATATTTTTACCTGCAAGCGGATGATTAAAGTCCACTTCGGTAATATCATCATTTACGGATCTTACTACGCCATACAAAGTCGATTTGGCCTTGTCTTCAAACTCGATCATGTGACCTTCGATCGGACGTTCGCCAAATTTCACCGTATCAAATTTTTGGACATTTTCAGGATTCCACGGACCAAAAGCTTCTTCGGGCGGGAGGCTGACGGTACGACGGTCACCAGCACGCAAGCCCATCAAGGCTTTTTCAAAACCTGGTAATAGGTTGCCATCACCAATGGTCAGGCTTACCGGTTCTTCACGGCTACGGGTATTGTCAATTTCTACGCCACTTTCGATCGCGACAGAAAAATGAAGCTCGACTTTAGAGCCGTCTTCAACACGAGTTTCCTCGTTAGGATTAATAAAATCAGTCATGTTGCGCCTGTGCACGTTGAATTCGGTGTTTTTCCAGGAAAAACGTATCAATCAGCAGCAGAATCGTACCTAAAGTAATGGCACTATCCGCAATATTAAAAGCAGGGAAGTGGCTGTTCTGATAATAGACATGAATAAAGTCAACCACATAACCCAAAGAAATGCGATCAATCAGGTTACCAATAGCACCACCCAGAATCAGGGCAACCGCTAATGGTAATACTTTCATGCTCTTTGGCATACGCATCAGCCAGAACACGAAAACCACAGACACTAAGCCTGCAAGAGAAGTAAAGAAATAACGTTGCCAGCCACCGGCATCGGACAAGAAACTAAAGGCAGCGCCATAGTTATGTAACAGTGTCCAATTTAAAAAGGGCAGGACGGGCACCGGATCTGCATATTCCAGATGTGTTACCGCAATCCATTTGGTCCATTGATCTAGAATGATCGCCAGAATAGCCAGTCCAATCCACCACAAATTGTGAGGATAGAACTGGAACAGACCCTTTTTCTGCTGTGGGTTAGGCATATTTTCTCTCTTCACCTTGGCCGCTCGGGAGGTTAATAATACAACGACCGCATAGTCCTGGATGTGAGGCATGTGTATTCACATCAGGAAGCACGTGCCAGCAGCGTACACATTTCTCGCCATCTGCCGCAGATACTTTCACGCGTAGACCTTCAAGTTCAGCGTCATTGCCTTGAGCAGCATCAAACGGATTCACGATTACCTGAGAAGTGATCAAAACGAAACGCAGCTCATCACCCAGACGGTCTAGAACAGCTTTCAGTTCATCATTGGCCCACAGCTCAACTTTGGCAGACAGGTTTGAACCCACCAGTTTCTCGTTACGCGCATTTTCAATGTGCTTGTTCACCGCAGATTTCACTGTAATCAGGGTTTGCCAGTCTGCTTCAGACAACAGGTTTGCCTGTGCTGAAACTGGAATATCGTACCATTCAGCAGTGAACACATATTTCTCGCTTTGACCTGGAATTAGTGGCCATGCTTCTTGAGCGGTGAAGCTCAGGATTGGTGCCATCCAGCGAACAAAGGCTTGTACCAGATGATACAGCGCAGTTTGCGCAGAATGACGTGCCTGTGAATCTGCTTTAGTGGTGTACTGACGGTCTTTGATGATGTCTAAGTAGAAACCACCGAGGTCGTTAATACAGAAATTGGTCAAGGCATTGGTCACGATATGGAAGTTCATATCTTCATATGCTTTCTTGATGGTTTCCTGTACATCATTGGCGCGTTGCAGGATGTATTGATCCAGTGCAATCAGTTGATCTACAGGTAGTGCATCAGTTTCCGGATTGAAGCCATTCAAATTCGCCAGCAAGAAACGCAGGGTATTACGGATACGACGGTAACCATCTGATGCACGGTTAAAAATTTCTTTACCTGCGGTCATTTCATAACGGTAATCTGCTGAAGCGATCCAGAAACGCAGGCCGTCTGCACCCATGTTCTTGATAATGTCTTGCGGAGTAATAATATTACCCAGCGATTTCGACATCTTGCGACCTTTCTCATCAACCACGAAACCGTGAGTCAGCAGACCTTTATATGGCGCACGTTGATTGATTGCCATAGAGGTCAATAATGAAGACTGGAACCAGCCACGGTGTTGGTCAGAACCTTCAAGATATAAATCAGCTGGATCAGTTAACTCTTCACGGTCACGCAGCACTGCATAGTGAGTTGTACCAGAGTCAAACCATACGTCTAAGGTATCGCGAACTGCGTTGTACTGCTCAGCATCATTACCAATAAAGTCTTTGGCTTCACGATTATACCAGGCATCAATACCTTCCTGTTCGATTAGTTTAGCCACTTCTTCGATCAGTTCAGGTGTACGAGGATGCAGTTCATTGGTGTCTTTGTGCACGAAGAATGGGATTGGCACGCCCCAAGTACGTTGACGTGAGATACACCAGTCCGGACGGCCTTCGATCATTGCCTGGATACGGTTTTTACCCCAATCCGGAACGAAGCTGATGTCATTTTCAATGGCATTCAATGCGCCCTGACGCAGACCTTTTTCATCCATGCTGATGAACCATTGTGGGGTCGCACGGAAGATAATCGGAGTTTTATGACGCCAGCAGTGCGGGTAGCTATGCTTGATCGGCTTATGTGCCCATAGCTTGTTAGCTTCGCCAAGCGCCGCAATAATTTGTGGATTGGCCTTGTAGATATGTTCGCCTGCAAATAGTGGTGAAGTCGGTAAATACACACCATTACCGCCCACTGGATTATCTACTTTCAGGTTATACAGCAGACCAACTTTATAATCGTCCACACCGTGGCCAGGTGCAGTATGTACAGCACCAGTACCGCTGGTTGCAATAACGTGTTCACCCAGAATAACTGGCACTTGACGCTCAGCGATTAAAGGATGTTGTAGTACCAGATTCTCAAGTTTCGCACCGGCAAAATCGGCAATCACTTCAACCGCGTTAAAGCCATAACGTTCAGTCGCAGATTCAACCAGATCTTTAGCCAGGATAAAGTTTTGCGCCGCTTTATCTTCACCACGTGCAACAACCAATTGGTATTCAATTTCAGCGTGCAGAGCAACCGCCTGATTCGCAGGCAGGGTCCAAGGCGTAGTCGTCCAGATCACGATATCGGTTGAGTCTTTAACTTCAACACCTAAACGTGCAGACAGATCCGCCAGATCCACCACGGTGAAACCCACGTCAATCGCGTCTGACTTTTTATCTTCATATTCAACTTCAGCTTCAGCCAGTGCTGAACCACAGTCCAGACACCAGTTCACCGGTTTAAGACCTGGCTGGATATGGCCATTTTTCGCGATTTCACCGAGTGAACGCACGATGTTGGCTTCCTGCTTGAAGTTCATGGTGAGGTAAGGATTGCTCCAGTCACCAAACACGCCCATACGGATGAAGTCTTTTTTCTGTAGCTCCACCTGACTCAATGCATATTCGCGGCAAGCTTTACGGAAAGTAGGCGCATCCACTTTAACGCCGACCTTACCGACTTTTTCTTCAACTTTCAGTTCAATTGGAAGACCGTGACAATCCCAGCCTGGCACATAAGGCGCATCAAAGCCGTCCATGATGCGGCTTTTAATGATGATGTCTTTAAGTACCTTGTTGACTGCATGACCTAAGTGAATCTGGCCATTGGCATATGGAGGGCCATCATGAAGCACGTATTTTTTCTTGCCAATTCGCGATGCACGAATCTGCTGATAAATGTCATCGGCATACCACTCTTCTAACCATTTCGCTTCACGTACTGCCAGATTTGCTTTCATTGCAAAGTCAGTACCTGGGAGGTTCAGCGTGGCTTTATAATCCACTGCATTTTCAGGAGTTTGCTTATCGCTCATGCAAGTTGTCTTCCAATTTAATCAGTCATTAGACTGACACGTTTTACAATAAAAATACGGGACATTAAAAGGGAAATGTGGGGTGTTTTCGACGAAACTCAAGCAGTTTCTCAACATCATCATCAATTCCGGCCTTTAACGCTTCAAGCGAAGGATAATCTTTTTCGCCATGCAGATAATTCAAGAAGGTTACCCGCATTAACAGGCCATACAGATTAGCAGAAACATCAGGAAAATGTACTTCTAATCGCCATTCCGGATGAGTCTGTTTGATCGCAGGGCGGGTACCTACATGACCGGCACCAAACAGGCTGCCCTGATCATAGCCGGCAATACCCGGCTGTTCAGGATTTTCTTGCTGAACCTTGGCGCTGAGTGATCCGGTTTCACAGACGACTTCAACCCCATAAATACCCTGCAGACAGGGTCTATGCCGGTTTAACCGGACATTAATGGTCGGGAAATCAATGGTACGGCCAATCTGGTCGCCGTATTGCACCCGGCCGGTAATACTATAAGGACGTCCCAGTAATTTGGCTGCCAGAGCCAGGTCACCCGCTTGCAGAGTCTGACGGATGCGGGTAGAACTGACCCGTTCACCATCCAAGGCAATGGTATGCAGGTTGGTAACCTTAAATCCGTAGTCTCGCAGGAATTCACTATTACCTTGACGGTTTTTACCAAAGTGAAAATCATCCCCCAAGACCAGATGCGCTGCATTCAGTTTATCTTTCAGAATGTCGGCAAAGGCTTCGGCACTCAGGCTACGAAAATGATGATCAAACTTGGCGACCGCAATATAGTCCACACCCAGTTCGCTTAAATATTCCACTTTTTCACGCAAAGAGGAAATACGCGGCGGTGCTTCATAAACTTTAAAAAATTCAAGCGGTTGTGGCTCGAAAATCATCACAACAGTTTTTAGTTGCTCAGCTTCTGCAACAGCTTTTAACTGTTTGATCATGGCCTGATGACCCAGATGCACGCCGTCAAAATTACCAATCGTAACGGCGGTTTTTGGCAATTCAGAATGTGACGCTAAAGCATTGAGACGGAGCAGCTGCATAGGCGAAATCAGGGAATTGAAAAATAGGAAAGGCTATATATTGCCATAATCTCAACGATTCGTCTTGTTGTTGTGTTTTTATGCAAAAAAATTATTGAAAAATCACGAAACCCATCAAGAAGAAAGTGTGCCATCCAAGAATCTTCTGCGGTTATTTAAGTGAAAGATCTGCAAAACAGAAATCTAAAAACCCGCTTTTCATTGCCTGGATTTTGCTTTCTAATGTCACGGTTTTCTCAGTATCGAGTAGTTTGCATGTCAGATTCGGCACTCATCATGGCATTGGCCAGTGAATCCAAAGGTTTGTTCGAAGCAGAAGGTGTAGAAGTCCACTATAGTGGCATCGGCAAGGTGAATGCTGCTTTTAAGGCTTTTGAAGTGATTCAGAAAACTCGCTGTAAGACCCTGATTAATCTGGGCACCGCAGGCAGTTCCCATTTCAAGGCGCATGAACTGGTCGAAGTTAAGCGTTTTGTGCAACGTGATATGGATGTTTCACCCTTGGGGTTTGACGTCGGCATTACCCCGATGGATAATCATTTGCCGGGTGCAATTGATCTGGAACCGTTCTTTGCCCATTTACCGAAAGGGGTTTGTGGAACAGGGGACAGCTTTGAAATAGACTTACCAAAAGTGGCTTGTCAGCTGGTGGATATGGAAGGCTATGCGCTGGCCAAGGTATGCAGAAAATTGGATGTGCGCCTGATTTCAGTCAAATATATTACTGACGGTGCAGATGATAGCGCTCACTTGGACTGGGAAGAGAATCTGCTGCTGGGTGCGCAGAAATTATTGAATTTATATCGAACGTTAAAATAATAATAAAGGGTGAGAGAAGGGGTCGGCGACCATAAAATTTATGGTCGTATGCCAAATAATTTTTGCGTTGACCTATTTTTCTTGTGTACGCGGAAGTACGCCGTACAGCATCATATGTACAGTATGCTGGATAATCCGTTGTTGCATGCTGCGGTTACGTAAAGTCTTGCCTGTTACCATTTCCATCTGAGTCGCGAAATCTGCATAGTTCTGGGTTACCGCCCAGATATTCAGAATCAGCAGTTCAGGATCGATATCTTTAGAAATCTTGCCTTGTTCCTGCCAGTTTGAAATCACTTTGGCTTTACGCTTGACCAGTTTTTTCAATGGACCTTTTAAGATTTCTAAAATGTGCGGCGCACCCTGAATCACTTCCAGAGCGAACAGGCGTGAAGCTTTAGGCTGGGTACGCGATACTTCAATTTTTTGCATCAAATAATTGGTAATCGCTTCTTCAGGCTCAAGATCAGCTTCTAGCATTTGTAAAGGTGCCAGCCATTTTTGTAGAACGGTCGTTAAAACCTCTACATAGAGCGCCTCTTTATTTTCGTAATAATAGAAAATATTCGACTTATGCATTTCTGCAATTTGCGCGATCTCATCTAAACTCGCCCCATTAAAACCGTATAGGGAAAAAACATCGAGTGCAGCATTCAGCAGCTGGTTGCGTTTTTGAGTACTCTTTTTTTGTTCCATCAGCAAATATTAAAAACAATTAAAAAGGGAATTTTTAATTGTACGTCAAATCATCAGATTTGTGCATCAAGTCAGGTGCTAATTTTATGAATAATGATGATTTATTCTTTAGATTAAAGATATAATTAGTATCGGTTTAAGGCGCAGGAATTAAAAACCAAGCTTTTGAAAAGGTTGATGATTTTTTAAGTATTAATTATTACCTTGAAGCATCATAAAGTTAAAATAAAATTAATGAATGAAGTTGAAATTTTGCCAATTGCTGAATAAATAATCAGTGAGACAGATATTCTCTTGATTCGAAATAAGGAATCCAGAATAAACAGTTATTCCAGATTCCCTCACATTTTAGGTTGCCAGAACGGCATTCAGAACCTGCTGTTCAAGTTCGGCGAATTTCACATTCTTTTGTCGTGGACGTGGAAGATCAACTTTGAACTCTTTGGCAATATGGCCTTTATCCAACAGGATAATCCGGTCTGCCAGTTGTACGGCTTCACTCACGTCATGGGTGACCAGAATCGCGGTAAAGCCCTGTTCAGTCCATAATTTTTCAATTAGGTTCTGCATATCCAGACGGGTCAGGGCATCCAGCGCACCAAGTGGTTCATCTAGCAATAAAATACGCGGCTTATGCGATAAGGCGCGTGCAAGAGCTGTACGCTGACGCTGACCACCAGACAGTTGTGAAGGCCAGAGCCCGGCTTTCTCTTTTAAGCCGACTTTCTCCAGCATTTGTGAAGCATTGTCATGCTGGTCTTTTGGTAGGCCGAGTTGCACGTTCTGTTCGATGCTGCGCCATGGCAATAAACGCGGATCCTGGAACATCACGCGGATATCATCAGCGGTGATGCCTTCACGGATATGACGTGCGGACTTGAATTTAATTTCGCCATAGCTCTGTTTTTCTAAATCTGCAATCAGACGAAGCAGGGTACTTTTACCACAACCACTACGACCAACAATCGCCAGAAATTCACCCGGCTGAATATGCAGGTCCAGATCTTCCAGTACCTTCACCGAACCATAGAACTTGTGCAGCTGTTCAATAATGATTTCGGCACCCGCAACGGCATTGGGATTGATGTCGGTTGCAGCAGGCTCCTGCACTGCAGTCGGATCATTGGCAAGACGCCCTAAGCTGAGATCAGTCATCACATGCTCCTCAATATTTTTTCAATTATTTTTGATAGCCAGCATGCCAGCGCAGCAGGAATCGTTCTAAGGCCACGGCTAGGACATCTGCCAGTTTACCGAGCAGGGCATACAGTAAAATACCCACCAGTACGACATCAGTTTGCAGGAATTCACGCGCGTTCATGGTCATATAACCGATACCAGACTGGGCAGAAATCGTTTCCGCCACAATCAGCAGTACCCAGACCAGACCGAGTGAAAAGCGTAGACCGACCAGAATTGAAGGCATTGCCCCTGGCAGGATGATTTCTTTATAAAGCTGCCAGCGAGTCAGGCCATAGCTTTTACCCATTTCAATCAGCTGGGGATCGACTGAACGAATCCCATGATAGGTATTGATGTAGATTGGGAAAAACACACCAATCGCGACCAGGAACAGCTTGGCTGATTCATCAATCCCGAACCATAAGATGACCAGTGGAATTAAGGCCAAAGCCGGGATATTACGGATCATTTGCAAGGTGGTATCCAGCAGGGTAGAAGCCGTTTTGGATGAACCATTCAGTAGACCCAAAATCAGCCCTAGACCACCACCTACTAATAAACCACTTAAGGCACGGCCAGCACTCACTTTGACATGTGTCCACAATTCACCGCTGAGCAGCAAATTCCAGAACGCGATGACTACGGCACTTGGTGCAGGCAAAATGCGGCTTTCCAGCAAACTGGTACTCGACGCGATTTGCCAGAGTAGAATTAATCCGACAGGAACTAACTAGGGCAGCAAACGCTGCCCAAGCTGTGTTCCACGTGAAACCTTCTTTTCTGCGAGGGTTTCAACTGAAACGACTTTCGACATTAAGCTGGCTCCTGAATACTCTCAGCCTTCTTGTTCTCATCTGGAGTGTAGTTATTTGCCACAATCTCACCGAATGGACCAGTCAGGTTTGGCTGAGCCAGTTTTTGCTGAGTTTCAAGCGGAAGTAATGGGAATACCAGTTCCGCAAAACGGATCGATTCTTCCAGATGTGGGTAACCTGAGAAAATGAAGGTATCGATACCTAGATCAGCATATTCCTGAATACGTGCTGCGACAGTTTCTGGATCTCCTACAAGCGCTGTACCTGCACCGCCACGTACCAGACCTACACCTGCCCACAGGTTTGGAGACACTTCGAGTTTGCTACGGTCGCCATTGTGCAGCTCAGCCATACGACGTTGGCCGACAGAGTCCATTTGCTTGAATTTCGCTTGTGCAGCAGCAATGGTGGCATCATCCACATACTGGATGAGCTCGTCTGCTGCTCTCCATGCTTCTTCATTGGTTTCACGCACGATCACATGCAGACGGATACCGTAGCTCAGCTTGCGACCTTTCGCTTCCGCTTTGGCACGCACATTTTCAATTTTTTCTTTCACTGCTGCAGGTGGCTCACCCCAAGTCAGGTAAGTGTCAACCTGATCAGTGGCCAGTTCAACGGCTGCATCTGAAGAACCACCGAACCAGAGTGGTGGATATGGTTTTTGAACTGGTGGATAAAGCAGTTTGGCATCATCTACACTGAGACGTTCGCCATGGAAAGTGAAGCTTTCGCCGGTATGTGAATGGGTCAGGATTTCACGCCAGATGGTGGTGTATTCAGCTGCAGTCTTGTAGCGTGTTGCATGATCTTCATAAACGCCGTCGCCTTTTAGCTCTTGCTCATCACCACCCGTCACCAGGTTCAGCAATACACGGCCACCAGACAGACGGTCAAAGGTTGCAGCCATACGTGCAGTCAGAGCAGGCGTAGTAACACCTGGACGCAGCGCGACGAGGAATTTCAATTTTTTAGTGGCATCAATCAGGCTGGCAGCAGTTAACCATGGATCTTCACATGAACGGCCAGTCGGGATTAACACACCTTCATAACCAAGATTATCGACCGCAACCGCAATCTGCTTCATGTAAGCATGATCGACCTGGCGTGCACCTTTGCTGGTACCTAAGTAGCGGCTGTCGCCATGTGTCGGGATAAACCAGAAAATTTTCATGTCTTTGATCCTTAGATTATTTGCCTGCCCAAACGGCTTGCTGAATATTGATAGATTTCGGAATGATCTTGAGTTCGCTGAAACGGTTTGCGAGTTCCTGCTGATCGGCAATTACTTTCTTGGTGAGCGGTGCCGCACCAGACGGATTCGGACGACGCTGGATAAAGGTCTGGCTGACAATCGGTTTTAGACCGGTACTTTGTGCAAAGATGCTTGCAGTTTCAGCCTTATGGCTTTGTACCCATTTATCTGCAACATTGACCTGCTTGATAATGCCTTTTAAGGCTTGCGGATGATTTTTGATCAAATTTTCTGAAGCGAGGTAAAAGGTATAATTCGGACTTAAGCCCTTGCCTGAAGATAAAACTCTGGCTTTATCTTCTACTTGAGCCGCAGCATAGTACGGATCCCAAATTGCCCAGGCATCAATCGCCCCTTTCTGGAAAGCTGCACGCGCATCAGCAGGGCTTAACCAGACCGGCTGGATATCGGTCCATTGTAGACCCGCTTTGCGTACTGCCTGCACCAGTAAATAATGTGAGCTTGAACCGCGGTGTACGCCGACACGTTTACCTTTGAGCTGGCTCAGCTTGGTAATTTTGGAATTGTGCTGGACCAGAATGGCAGAAGATAAAGGTTTTGCAGTTTCATAAGCAAAATAGTGCAATGGCTTATTGCCTGCCTGAGCGTAGACAGGAGGTGTATCTCCAGTTGCACCCACATCGATAGAACCTACCGCCAATGCTTCTAGAATTTGTGGTCCGCCTGGGAATTCATTCCAGCTGATTTTTGCATTTGGAAATTCTTTTTCAAACAGTTTTTGCTGCTGTGCAATCACCAGGTTCACAGAAGCTTTTTGATAGCCCACACGAAGCTGTTTAACAGAAGGATCTACTGCCCAAGCGGCACTTGAACCCAACATCGCGCAAGCAACTAATGCAGCGTTCATTCCATGACTGGAGGTCTTGAACCATGTGATTGCTTTGTTGTGTAGCTGATGTTGAGTCATGATTAAATCCCCTAAATTGTTCTTTGGTTTACTTCGCGATAATTGCAGATTGAATATTCAGTTTGGCTGGAATCAGTTGCTGACCATAGAAAGCATCAGCCACTTGTTGTTGTTTTTGTGCCACTTCGGGAGTGAGTGGTTTTACTCCAAAACCCATGCGTGAAATAGACGTTTTCAATACATCAAAGGCCAGGCCTGTCGGTTTTTCCAGAAGTTTGGCGGCTTCATCCTGATGAGCAGAAACCCACTCAGTGGTCAGGTTGAGTTCATTCACGACAGCTTCAATAATCTGTGGGTTGGCTTCAGCGAACTTGCGATCTGCCAGATAGAACTGATGGTTACTGATGATGTTCTCACCCGTTGCGATGACACGCGCACTAATCTGATGTTCTGCTGCAGCGAAGAACGGGTCCCAGATCACCCAGGCATCGACAGCACCGCGTTCAAAAGCGGCACGGGCATCAGAAGGTGGCAGGTAAACCACTTCGATATCACTGAGTTTCAGATTGTTGGCTTCAAGGACTTTAAGTAGTAAGTAATGAACATTTGAGCCTTTATTTAAGGCAACACGTTTGCCTTTCAGATCCTGAACTGACTGGATATTCGAATCTTTTTGTACGATTAGCGCTTCAGCTTTCGGTGCTTCAGGCTGATTGGCCACATAGACCAGATTTGAATTCGCTGCTTGAGCAAAGATCGGTGGCGCTTCACCGGCTTCACCAAAAGATACGCTGCCGACATTCAAGCCTTCAAGCAACTGAGGACCAGCCGGGAATTCAACCCATTTCACATTCACGCCTTGTTCTTTTAATGACGTTTCTAAGGTGCCACGTTCTTTTAAGATCGGCAGTACGCCATATTTCTGGAAACCAATATTCAGGGTCACGGCTTCCTGTTTTTTGCCACAGCCAGAAAGCATCATCACGCCAGCCACCGCAGCACTAAGGACCGCAGTTTTTGTGAATAATTGAATGTGTGATTGGCGCATGAATCAGAACTCCTGAAAATTTAGAAATGTGAAATGAAGAGCTTAGGCATACGCTAAAGCTTTTTACTTTTCTAAAAAAATAACTATTCAGGAATTTCTAATGAAGAAAAAAGATAAATAAAAAAGTGCAAAACTTATGCAGGAAAGTGATTTACACATTAATTTAGGAAGAAAGAATTATTTATATAAGGCAATGAAATATAAAATTATTTATTCTAAATAAAGTGGCCAGATATGCTTATTAGAAAATCAGCAATAAGATTTTTATGCTGAATGCAGGTTTTATGAATATCATTATCTAAAATAGAGATATGAGAGCGCATAAAAAAGTCACTTTAAAGTGACTTTTTACAGACAATTGAATTGCGCTGATAATTATAAAAAGCCTGTCGGGCATCAGGCAAATCATCTACTGATGCCGGTTCAAAACCCTGTTCCAGAAACCAGTGTGCAGTACGGGTCGTTAAAATAAACAGTTGCTGAATACCCAGACTTTTGGCCTTATCTTCCAGATAATGCAGGATCTGGCTACCGCGGTTGGATTGACGGTAACTTGGATCTACTGCAACGCAGGCGATTTCTGCGGAACGCAGTTCATTGCCCGTAGTCGGAATCGGATACAGGGCAGCACAGGCCAGAATCATGCCGTCACGCTCAATTACCGCGAACTGGTCAATTTCATTTTCCAGACGTTCCCGCGAACGGTAAACCAGAATGCCTTCTTCTTCCAAGGGGCGAAGCAAGCGGATCAGGCCACCGACATCCTGAATATCGGCCATACGCACTTCTTCATAATGCGCATCGGTGATCATGGTGCCGGAACCATCCCGGGTGAACAGTTCTTCCAGCAAGGCGCCGTCATAGGTATACGAAATCAGGTGAACGCGATTGACGCCATTTCGGGAAGCTTCCTGAGCGGCCTTGAGCTGGAGCCGAATTTCAATATCCTGTTCATCAGAAAGAATATAGTCATCCAGTTGCTGTGGGGTTACTTCCCGTTTTAACTGACCCTTACTGTCGAGCAGACCATGCTCTCGACCCAAGATAATCAGTTTATCGGCTTTGAGGCGAGTCGCAGTTTTGGTGGCAACTTCCTCAGCTAGAAGGTTAAAAACTTCGCCTGTGGTTGAATAGCCGGTCGGACCGAGAATCACAATATTATGATTGTTCAGATGACGTTGAATCGCATCAGTATCAATGGCCCGAACTTCACCAGTTAACTGAAAATCGACCCCGTCACGGATGCCATAAGGTTTAGCTGTCACAAAATTTCCTGAAACGGCATCAATGCGCGCACCATACATGGGTGAATTGGCCAGCCCCATCGACAATAGCGCCTCAATCTGTAAACGGATCGATCCTACTGCATTCAGTACACAGCTTAAGGATTCACGAGTTGTGACCCGACGCTGCTGGTGGAAGGGGGTCTCGAAGCCACTCGCAGCCAGATTCTGGTTAATTTGCGGACGCGCGCCATGTACCAGAATCAGGCGGATTCCTAAAGAATTGAGCAGGGCAATATCATGAATGATGTGCTGAAAGTTGCCATGCAATACCGCTTCACCATCAAACATGATCACAAAGGTTTTATTGCGATGAGCATTGATATAAGGCGCAGAATGGCGAAACCAGTGCACATATTGCAAGGTGTTGCTCGGTGAGGTTTCTGCTGCAGTCATAGCTGTGCCTATTTCAATATTTAAAGATCTAGCTTTGATTCTAATGAAAAAATACTGAAGTGGAAGTACAGAGATAAAAAAACACCTGAAGCGAGCTTCAGGTGTCTGCTAGAAGGGCAGAAAAGAGAATGATTAGTTGATGATTCGAACAATCTTGTCGTTACGATCATTGACTAGTACATAGTCACCATTGATTTTGTACCATTGCTGGTTTTTACCTGCTTTCGGCAGACGGCGTGCTTCATAGCCACTGACTTCAAAGCGACGGTTATCGTACTGGTTTGGCAGTTTTTGACCTACGCGCCAGTCACGGCTTGGGTTAACCCCACGGTTGTTGTAACGACGATCATCCCATTTTTTCGCATCTTTATGATCCCAGTGCGGTGCCGGTTTATGTGGTGCATAACGTGGATCATGATGCTGCGGTGCGGCCATTGCAGAAGTAGCAACCAGCGCACTAAGAGATAAGGCAATTGTAGTTAAAACTTTTTTCATGGCTCTCACCTAAAAATCTGTACATGTTTTCGATGAGATTAAATTAGCGAATAAGTAGATAGAAAGCGTGAGGCCAGTTTAGTGGAATTGTTAAATTCATGAAGGAATTTAGGAGATTAGCCACGATTAAAAGGAAAGCTCTAAAATAAGAAAAAGCCTAAAAAGGCTCATCCGAAAAATCAAAAAGCCCAAACGAGGTTGGGCTTTGCATCAGGTTCTAAATCAGTCTCCGATAATCCGGACAATACTGTTATTTTCAGAGTTCACCAGAATGTAGTCATTGTTGACTTTGTACCATTGCTGCTTACGGTCTGGTTTAGGCAGTTTATGGTCCTTATATTCGACCTTGTAGCCATTACTGCGATAATGCTGCGGCATGACATAGCCAGGCTGCCAGCGTAACTGTTGCAGACGTTTAACACCACGTTCTTCACGCATACGACGTTTATCATACTGGTCTTGGTGATCGTCATGGAACCCACGCGCTTTCTTGGCCTGATGATGGCCCGAACCCCGTTCCATACGCTGTTCATCATTGAAATGAGGGGCAGCGTTTGCAACATTTGCCAGCATGAATGCACTGCAAGACATCGCTAATGCTACCAGAACCTTTTTCATGTTGAACCCTCATTCAATTGTTCATTTTTTACAGTAACTAATGTACGGAAAAATTGCAGAGAAACTGTGAAGAACTGGCTGAAGTTTTATATCAATTACAGAGAAATTATGATTATGCCATGATTTTACATAAGCTTAGGATGCACTTCAGTCAGTTGACCAGTTATACCCAGCCCCATTGGCATTTCAGCAAAACCGGGATCAAGATGCAAGCGCAATGTCCTGAATTGTGTATCAAAACCGTCTCAAATTAGTGGAAAAATATTCTTTTTAAGCACCAGATCTTGATTCAGTCATTGCAATTTTTCAATTCCACTGTTCCGTTAAACCCTGTAAGGACTGAATGGCTTCAGCCACAGACTCTGCCTCGACTGCATCTTCTAAAGCCAAAATCAGGGCAGTTGATAACTGCAAGTTTTCAATACGACGAATAGTTTCAGTTTTACGTTTTTGGTCTGCCATTAAATTTTCCTTCGCTTTGACTTAACTTGAAAAGCATTATAAAAATTTTATATTAATTTGGAAAACCGAATAATTTTATATTATTGATTCATTAAAACGATTTATATCTTTTTTTTTAAAGAATTTAAGGATAAGAAAAGCGCACTATCCGTAAATGCGCTCTTTCGGGATCTAATGAACGATCTTAATAGGCATAGTTCAGATCAGTATAGTCACTTAGGGATTTCTGTACATGTGCCTGAATAAAAGTACGCACATCTTCTGCTGTCATTGCTTTGCCCTGATTGCTAATCACATGTTCAATTTCAGGCTGACCTTCGATCTTGATGCGATAGACAAAGTGTTTCGCTACCTGATAGCGATCGTCCAGTTTTTCGATACCGGTCACATAATGATAGGAATGTTCAAAATTCAGATCGGTATGGGAAAAGACAAACTGGTCAAACAGTTTCAGTTTTTGACCATTTTCGAGTGCCTGAATGTCATCGACAATGCTGGCATCAAACTTCATGCCGTATTTTTCAGAGATCGGCTGCTGATCGACCAGCAGAGAGACCATGCCATCTTCCAAAGTCGTCACGGTGATGTTGTTTAAGTCAGTCATGTTGCACTCAAATAAAAATCTGTTGGCGCTAGTATAGGGGAATTTGCAGCGAACTGAATAAAGACAGTATTGTAGAAATAAGAAAGGTCTGGCTGATTCAGTCTGAAATCTGGATGAATTGGGCAGAAGAATAAGCCAGCTTTCAAATGGGTCTTATCTTTATAGAGTTTAAAAACAAAAAGCCAATGCGGACATTGGCTTTTAAATAGGCGTCAATTAAAGCTTAATCTTGAGCATCAATACTTTGACCATTCATATGCAAGCTATCTTCACCCATCAGGTACAGATAGGCTGGCATGATGGAATCCGGTGTCGGTAAGGTTTTCGGATCTTCATTCGGATAAGCCTTGGCACGCATTGCCGTACGTGTAGCGCCTGGATTGATACAGTTAAAACGGATATTCGAATTGACCCGTTCTTTGGCAAATAACTGGCTCACTGCTTCAATGGCAATTTTTGAAACTGAATAAGCGCCCCAGCATTCCCGGGCTTCACGACCTACGCCGGAACTGGCAAAGACCACAGAAGCATGTTTGGATTTTTCCAGCAAGGGTAACAGGGCTTGGGTAATCACAAAAGGCGCACGAAGGTTAACCGCCATGACATCATCCCAGACATTGACCGGGTATTCCGCCAACGGCACTCGTTCGCCTAAAATACCGGCATTATGCAAAATCCCGTCCAGACGGCCAAACTGGCGATCGAGCGTGTCGAGCAATAACTCATAATCACGTTCAGAGGCGCTAGATAACTGTAATGGGAGAATGGCAGGTTGCGGCGCCCCCAAGCTTTCAATCTCGTCATAGATGACTTCAAGCTTGTTTAAGGTACGCCCATGCAGAACTACAGTCGCCCCATGCAGGGCATAGCTGATTGCTGCTGCACGACCAATGCCATCGCCCGCACCCGTGATCAGGATAATACGATCTTTTAACAGATCGGGGCGAGGTTGATATTCTGAATACTTCATTATCTACCTCCTCATTATTATTGTTAAGTGTCTTCAGTAGTTTCAGGAATCAAGACAGGACACTTGGCTCGCTCAAGACCAGTTTTTGAATGTGCTGATGTAACTCATTCACTGTATTCACTATATAGTCGGCTTGCCAGGCTGTTAAGTCATCTTTGTATTGCAGTGGTAAATAACCGTATGCTGCCAGTATGGTATACATCTTGGCATTGCGGCCTGCATCAATATCCCGTGGATGGTCACCGACATAGATACAGTCCTCTGCAGCCAGCTGTAGCTGCTCGGCAGCCAAATACATTGGCTCTGGATCTGGCTTGGTTCGGGTCACATCTTCCGGACAGACCAGTACGGCACAGCGCTCGGTCAGGTTTAAAGCTTTAAGTAAAGCTTCGCTCAACCAGCGCGGTTTATTGGTTACGATTCCCCAAGGGATATCATTTTCCTCTAATTCTTCAAGTAAAGGATACATTCCGCTGAACAGGTCTGTATCTACTGCAATATCTGCACCATACATATCCAGAAAACGCTGGCGATGATCCAAGAAAACCGGGTCTTCCAGTTGCAGTTCCGGATAGACCAATTTGACCATAGCACGTGCACCTTCTGAAACCTGGGTACGGATCAGATCAGCTTCAACCACTTCACGGCCGGCTTCGCGGCACATATGCTGGATAATCCGGATAAAGTCAGCCGCAGTATCAATTAAAGTACCATCTAGGTCGAATAGAACAGCCTTCATTGGGCGGCCTCTTGCGTGTTTTCTTTAACGGTGTACACCATATAGTTTACATCGACATTCGGTGCCAGCCAGTAACGCTTGGTCAGCGGGTTATAATGCAGGCCAGTCATATCTTTCAGTTTTAAACCGGCATTACGGATGTCGTGCGCCAGTTCAGACGGCTTGATGAATTTGCTGTAATCATGTGTACCTTTGGCCAGCATACGCAGGATATATTCTGCACCAATGATCGCGAACAGATAAGATTTTGGATTACGGTTAATGGTCGAGAAGAAGACATGACCACCCGGTTTGGCCAGTTTATAACAGGCCTGAATAATAGAGGCTGGATCAGGTACATGTTCCAGCATTTCCATACAGGTAACCACATCGTATTGACCGGCTTGCTCTTCTGCCAGCTGTTCTACCGGAATCTGACGGTATTCAATATTGCTAACATCTTCCTGCTCAGCATGGATGCGTGCCACATTCAGTGGCGCTTCGCCCATATCAATGCCCAGCACCTGAGCGCCACGGCGCGCCATGCTTTCTGACAGGATGCCCCCGCCACAGCCCACATCCAGCACTTTCTTGCCGCTCAAGCCACCAGCATGTTCATCAATCCAGTTGAGACGTAGCGGATTGATCATATGCAATGGGCGGAACTCGGAATGCTGATCCCACCATATAGCTGCAAATGCTTCAAACTTGGCAATTTCTTGTGGATCAACATTCAATTGCGACATCGGTGTCACCTCAATCAGTCGTGATTATTTAAAATTTAAGTTCGCCCAGAGGCGGTATAAACAGATTTAACTTCTTGTAAATCAGTACACTTGTTTAGTGTAGCGATTCTGGAAAAAAAAGCGATAAAAGCTGTAAAAAAGTTCACAGAATAAAAACGAAACCGGCATAATTACTTTATAGTGAAGCCATAAATTAGACATAATGATTTAGAGGACGATAATCCCAATGAAAAAATTTATTTTAGGCACTGTAGCCGCATCTGTTTTGGCATTTTCTGGCAGTGCAATGGCCGCCAACTTTGTAGCAGGTCAAGACTATCAAGTCTTGGCGAATCCAGTAAAAGTTGAAAAGCCGGGGAAAATTGAAGTCCGTGAATTCTTCTGGTATGGCTGTGGTCACTGCTATTCACTTGAACCACACATGCAGAGCTGGTTAAAAAAATTGCCTAAAGATGTACGTTTCGTGCGTACCCCAGCCGCGATGAATCCGCTATGGGAACAGGCAGCACGCGCATACTATGTGTCTGAAGCTCTAGGTGTTCGTCAAAAAGCACATTTGCAGCTATTCCATGATATTCATGCGAAGAAACAGCCAATTCTGGAACAGGCTCAATTAGCCAAGTTCTATACCCGTTATGGTATTTCTGAAGCGAAATTTAATACCACTTATAAATCATTCCCGATTTCTTCAAAAATCGCACAGGCCAAAAATCTGGCTGCGACTTATCAGTTGAGCGGTGTACCAGCGGTAACCGTAAATGGTAAGTATGTGGTTCAGGGCGATGATGCCAAAGTGGTTCAAGTGGTAAATTATCTGGTTGAAAAAGAGCGTAAAGCTAAATAAACCAGATCTGCATGAATCTAAAAACCCGCAGCTATATGCGGGTTTTTTTATGTCAGGATAAAATTGAATTGTGAAATAGATTTCACTCAGATGAGACTCCGGTTTGAGATAAACTTCCACGAAATAACAGTTCTAACTGCTTTAGGCTTTGGGCTTTGAAGTCATTTATCCGAGTTTGTCGCAGTGCAGGATCAGGCTGTGCCTGAAGCTGAATCCAGCCCATAGCCCAGTTTAATGCGAGAGGAACTAAGATCTGTGCCAGTGCAGTTAACTCGGCTGGAGAAGGAGATTGCTGGACGGCTGGAATCTGTTCCAGGGTATGCCGTAAATCTTGGGTCAGATAATGAATTTCCCGCTCAATGCCTTGTCTGAGGATATTGGAACCGCCCCAACGTTCGGCACTGACAAATGTCCAGGCTTCGGGATGGGCATCGACTGCTTGAAAAAACAGTTCGATTTTGGCTGAAAGCTCATCCAGAGAAAAATCTGCAGGTCCCAACTGACTCAGCACACCTTTGAGATGAATTGAAACCTGATCCAGAAGTTCCAGCCCCAACTGATCCATATTCTGAAAGTGTCGATAAAACGCAGCAGGCACCAGCCCGACTTCATGAGTGATTTCGCGCAGGCTGATGCTGCTAAATGCATAGCCACGGCTGCTCAATGCCAAGGTAGCATCGAGGAGGGCCTGGCGGCTTTGGTGCTTGCGTTCTTCACGTAAAGACATAGGGATTTTCCTTCGGCAGATTTGCAGTTTAGCAAAAAACATCTGTCCATCGCAGTAGCGCAGATGGACTGAAAAATCTATACAAGCAAAGCGTGTCCAGTGATTTTGTAAATGATCTGTCCTCTGTTCCAATCTTGGCGGAGGCTTCTGTTATACTGAGCCGCAATTATTTTTAGTCAACAGCAGGACCTATTATGCGTATCGACCAACGAGCATTAGATCAATTACGTGAAGTGAAAATTACCCGTAACTATACACGTTATGCGGAAGGTTCCGTATTGGTTGAATTTGGTCATACCAAAGTGCTGTGTACTGCCAGTGTGGACAGCTCTGTACCACGTTTCCTGAAAGGTCAGGGTCAAGGCTGGGTAACAGCAGAATACGGCATGCTGCCACGTTCAACACATACCCGTAGTGATCGTGAAGCTGCTCGCGGCAAACAAAGTGGCCGTACTCAGGAAATCCAGCGTCTGATCGGTCGTAGCCTACGTTCAATGGTCGACCTGAAAAAACTTGGTGAAAATACCATTACCATTGACTGTGACGTGATCCAGGCAGATGGTGGTACCCGTACTGCATCAATTACGGGTGCAGCCGTAGCATTGATTGATGCCATGAACGTATTGCTTGAGAAAAAGAAAATTAAACAGGACCCACTTAAAGGTCTGGTAGCAGCCATTTCTGTAGGTATTTTTAAAGATGAAGTCTTGCTGGATCTTTGCTATGAAGAAGATTCAAACTGTCAGACTGACTTGAATGTCGTGATGACTCAGGCAGGTGAATTTATTGAAATCCAAGGTACTGCTGAAGATAAGCCATTTACCCGTGAGCAATGCAATGACATGCTGGCCATGGCTGAAAAAGGGATTCAGGAACTGATCAAGAAACAGCAAGAAGCTTTGGGCTGGTAAGCTTTTCAAGTTGTAAAAAACGCATCTTCGGATGCGTTTTTTATTGTACCTACACATTGCCTGACAAAAAATGAACAGGATCTGTCTACTGTGTAACCTCTGTTTTAAGCGATGATCTTTTAACCAAATCTCATTCAGAGGGGTATAACATGAAAATATGGTTGATGGCATTTTCAGTATTTGCTGTACTGGGTTTAACTGCCTGTGATTCGAATTCTCGTGATGAAAACCGTGATGGTGCAAATATGAAACGAGGAAGTGATACCAATTAACAGAGTAGAGGCCATTCAACCTCTATGATTTATATCCTTGAGAATAAGAAAAAGGGTGCTATGGCACCCTTTTTTAATAATAAGACTTTAACCATTAAAACGCATCGACAGGTCAATGGCTTTGACATCTTTGGTTAGTACGCCCATCGAAATATAATCTACGCCTGTACTCGCCACTTCACGTAAGTTATCAATGGTGATATTGCCTGAGGCTTCCAGTTTACAGCGACCAGCCACATGTTTGACCGCATCAATCATTTGCTGCTGACTGAAATTATCCAGCATCACGATATCAGCCTCGGCTTCTAGGGCCTGATTCAGTTCATCCCAGGTTTCAACTTCCACTTCAACTGGTTTACCCGGTGCAATCTGGTGGGCCATGGCAATCGCCTGGCGAATGCCGCCGGCTGCCATAATATGATTTTCTTTAATCAAAAAGGCATCGAATAGGCCCAGACGGTGATTCTGACCACCACCGACAGCAACAGCATATTTTTGGGCAATACGTAAGCCTGGCAGCGTTTTACGGGTATCTAAGAGCTTGGTATGCAGACCGTCCAACTCTTTGACATAGGTTGCTGTTTTGGTCGCAACTGCAGACAGCGTCTGTACAAAGTTCAGGGCAGGGCGTTCTACAGTCAGTAGGCTACGTGCAGAACCGGCCAGTTTTAGAAAAGCTTCATTGGCAGCGACATGATCGCCGTCATTTTTTAGCCAGATCACTTCTACACTCGGATCATAGGCCTGAATCAGGGCATTGACCCAAGGCTGACCAGCAAGAACCATTGCTTCACGGCTAATAATCGTGGCAGTCGCCTGTTCATCTTCAGGAGTCAGCAGGGCAGTAATGTCACCATCGCCAATATCTTCGGAGAGTGCCTGTTGAATATTGATCTGAATCGACTGTTCTAGCAAAGCCTGAGATATGCTCATGAGTATTTCCGTATCTTTTTTAGCCGTGAAAAATTGTGCGTTATCTTAACACCGTTACATTAAAATGAGCGATTTTTCATACAGCCTGCCGGGATGAATTGAGATTTGCCTATGAAAGTTTTAGCATTAAGCCGGCTGCAATCCTGATATTGCAGATTTTATTTTTGTACAGGACAGTTTTATGCAACAGGCAGCTGAGTTTCAAATCCGGGACGGGCAATTGCTCGGGGCGCGCCAGATCCCTTCTCCAAATTATAATCAGCGGCCTGAACATACCGATATCCAGTTAATGGTGATCCATAACATCAGTCTGCCGCCGTCACAGTTTGGTGGTGGCTATATTGAACAGTTTTTTCAGAATCAGCTGGAGTGGTCAGTGCATCCGTATTTTCGGACTATTGAAGGCATGCAGGTGTCGGCGCATCTGCTGATTTTGCGTTCTGGTGAAGTGCTGCAGTTTGTGAATTTCAATGACCGAGCCTGGCATGCAGGTCGTTCCAGCTATCTGGCCAAAAAAGAATGTAATGATTATTCCATCGGGATTGAACTGGAAGGCAGTGATGACCTGCCGTTTGAACAGGCACAATATGATGCCTTGGTCAAAGTCACCGCCTGTTTGCAAGACTATTATCCAAAAATGCAGCAGCATATTGCCGGACATTCGGATATTGCACCGGGACGTAAAACCGATCCGGGACCATATTTTGACTGGTGTGCTTTTCGTGCCCAGTTACAACATTATAAGAACCCATGACCCTTCAGGAAGTCATGTGATTAAGCAATGAACTTCTTTTGCAAGTTTCATTACAATAGGCCCAAATTAATTATTAGGTGAATAGGATGGCGCTTTGGCGTTCGACCGTAATTGTCAGTGCGATGACCATGTTGTCGCGGGTTCTGGGATTGGTCCGGGATGTGGTTTTACTGAATGTATTCGGTGCCGGTAAAGATTTCGATACCTTCGTGGTGGCATTTCGTATTCCAAACTTTTTCAGACGGCTGTTTGCAGAAGGGGCATTCTCCCAAGCCTTTATTCCGGTACTGACTGAATATAAGACCAGTCGCACCCATGCAGAAGTGCAGATCCTGATCAGCCGGGTCTTTGGCTGTCTGGCTACCTTCATGACCACCCTGACCATGATTGCCATCATTGCCGCACCGGTGATCATGTATATCTATGCGCCAGGGTTTCATGGCGATGAAGCAAAGTTTGCGCTGGCCACAGACATGTTCCGCCTGACCATTCCCTACCTGCTGTTTATGTCACTGACGGCTTTTGCCAGCAGTATTCTGAACAGTTATGGCTCTTTCAGTACGCCAGCCTTTGCTCCGGTTTTATTGAATATTGCCATGATTGCCGGTGCGCTCTGGCTCACGCCTTTTATGGCAGAGCCGATTATGGCACTAGGCTGGGCCGTCGTCATTGCCGGGATTTTGCAGCTGGCAATCCAGATTCCAGAGTTATGGCGTAAAAACCTGCTGATTCCACCGAAAGTGGACTTCAAGCATGAAGGGGTGGATCGCATCATGAAACTGATGCTACCCGCTTTATTTGGTGTATCCGTCACCCAGATCAACCTGTTACTGAATACGGTTTGGGCCTCTTTCATGCAGGACGGTTCAGTGTCGTGGCTGTATAGTGCTGAACGGATGACCGAGTTACCATTGGGTCTGATTGGTGTGGCAATCGGTACCGTGATTCTGCCGTCCTTATCCACACAGCATACAGAAAAGAATCCGGAAAAATTCCGCGACATGATGGATTGGGCAGCGAAAGTCATTGTGCTGGTGGGTCTACCAGCCAGTATTGCCTTGTTCATGCTGTCAACACCGATTATTCAGGCATTATTTGAACGCGGACAGTTCACTTTTGAAGATACCCAGATGACGGCGCTGGCATTGCAATGTATGAGTGGCGGTGTGATTGCTTTTATGCTGATTAAAGTCTTTGCTCCCGGCTTCTATGCCCAGCAGGATACTCGTACACCGGTACGCGTCGGTTTAATGGCGGTAGCAGCCAATGCGATTCTGAACGTGATCTTTATTGGTTTCTTTAAGCTGATTCATTGGGAAGCGGAGCATATGGCACTGGCACTGGCTTCGACCGGTTCAGCCATGGTCAATGCGGGTCTGCTGTATTTTTATCTGCATCAACGCAATATTTTCCGTTTTGGCGCACACTGGAAAAAAATCTTTATGCAATTCATGTTTGCCAATGTGGTGATGATTGCAGCCTTGGCCTATGCACTGAGCTGGTACAATGGTGATGTATCACAGTGGATGCGTGTACTGGAAGTGCTGATTTTATGTGTGGTAGGAGTCGTGGCGTATTTGGCCGCATTGGTCGCTGCTGGTTTCAGACCACGCCATATCAAACCGTAATTCATTTTGGGCGCATAAAAAACAAGAGCCAAATGGCTCTTGTTTTTTCTGTAGGAAACTTTTCCTTAAGCAGAACTCAGTCGCTAGACCTTGCCGCGAGAAAGGAAACCAACAATGGCAAGAATAACGGCAATCACCAATAAGATAATTGCGAAATCCTTAGATAAGCCTGCTACTCCACCGAAACCAAGTAGACTGGCAATCAAGGCAATCACAGCAAAAATAATAGCCCAGCGAAACATATCAATTCTCCATGTGTTTTTATTCTCAAATCCAGTATAGGAATATTCGATTTTGGGCACTGTTAGTGTTTTGTTGATGTACTGTCTCTGATTTAACAATAGTTTACGTGATATTAATAAGATTCACGTCCCTACATTTCCTTTGTTGAGACTTGGTATAATAAGCTGATTTTTACCATAGCCGTTTTGATTATGTCTGATGCCTTACGTCCATACTTCTGGAAAAAATATAGTCTCACTGAGCTGACGCCAGAAGAATGGGAAGCGCTTTGTGACGGTTGTGGGCTTTGCTGCCTGATCAAGCTGGAAGATGAAGACACCCACGAAGTCGCCTATACCAAAGTGGCTTGCAAATTACTGGACTGCAAAACTGCCCGCTGTTCGGATTATCCGAACCGGCTGCAATATGTGCCGGATTGTATCCAGCTGACACCTGAGAAACTGGACACTATTCACTGGTTACCCTCAAGCTGTGCTTATCGCCGAGTTGCTGAAGGGAAAAGCCTGCCATCCTGGCATTATCTGAAGACGGGTTCACGACAAAGCGTGATTCAGGCCAAAAAATCCGCTGCTGGTCGCTGCTTAAGTGAAGTCGATATTGATGAAGATGAAATTGATGAATATATCGTGCGCTGGGTGCGCTAATGATTAGCGCAATCCAACCCCGTCAAATGATTAAATAAAAAAATTAAGCGGCCTGTTGTAGCAGTTGCTGTGCTGAAGACCCGGACATAGGACGATAAAAATAAAAACCTTGTCCGATCTGGCAATCACAATTGATCAGCGTGTCCAGTTGTTCAGTATTTTCAATACCCTCGACCAATACATCCAGAGAAATACTGGAACCAATCTGGGTAATGGCTTTGACAATGGCCAGCGCAGACGGATCATTGTTCATGCGTTCTACAAAGTTGCGATCAATCTTGATGCAGTCGACCGGATATTCCTGCAAACGGGTCAGGGAAGAATGACCGGTACCGAAGTCATCCAGAGAAATATGAATTCCATGTTTTTTCAGCAGGTTCAGTGCCCGGATCACATAATTGGCTCCGCCTTCAGACAAGCTCTGCTCGGTAATTTCCAGCTCAACCTTATGCGCAGGAATATCGAATCGGGACAGACGAGCCAGAAATTTCTCAGCATAGTCATCGCGCAGGAATTCAACTGGAGCTGCATTGATTGAAATTGGCAGAATATCCAGACCTTCGGCCTGCCAGCGGCTCATATCCTCAAAGACTTTTAGCTGCATGGTTTCACTGATGCGTGAAGCCAGGTCATAGTCCTGGAACGCTGAAAAAATATGAGAGGGTAACTGGATCTGATGCTGCTGATCCTGCCAACGCAATAAGGCCTCAAAACCAATCACCTCACCATCGGAGAGACGGACCTTAGGCTGATAATAAGGAATGATCTGGTCGGCATGAATAATCTTGCGTGCCAGCGTCAGTTGTTTGGTCATGTTTTCCAGTGATCTGAACATCTCCTGATTAAACATGCGAATCCCGCCACGACCACTATTTTTCAGATCATTCAGGGCAATATCGGCACATTTCAGCAGGTTAGAGCTATTCTGGGCATCACGCGGATAAACGGTACAACCAATACTCATGCCGATACTCATACGATGGCCGACATAACTCACTGGTTGTTCTAGTTGAGCATAGGCCAGTTGTGCGGTATTAATCAGCTGGGCTTCGTTTTCCAAGTTTTTGACCAGAATGGCAAACTCATCTCCACCGAGACGGGCAACGACTATATTGTTGGAGCCAAAACAGGCCTGAAAACGCTTGCCCAAGACGTGCAACAAATGATCTCCGGCAATATGACTCAGGGTGTCATTGATATGCCGGAAATAGTCCAAGTCGATCAGGAGCAGGCCAACCATCATTTGCTGTTGCTTGGCTTTTAGCAGCACCTGTTTAAAGGTCTTATAAAAGGCATTGCGGTTATACAGTCCGGTCAGCTCATCACGCTGAATTACGGCTTTTAAACGGCTTTCGGCTATTTTTTGCTGACTGATATTACGTGAAACACACAGAATATTTTGGGGAATATTATTTTCGTCCAATACCGGAGTCAGTAAATGATCCCAATATTCTGGGTTCTCATTCTCCGTCTGAGCTTTTTCTACAAAACGGCTATTTAAGCCTTGAGCAGCCTGTTTTAAAGCGCGTTGTCCGGTTTTTTTAACCTCGGCTGGTAACAGGCTTAACCATGAATGCGGGGCAGGCTGCTGTTCAGGATCAATCCCTAACTTATGACAGGCTGACTGATTGATATGACGGATCTCGCCTTGTGGAGACATCACTTTAATACAGTCGACACTGGCATCCAGCATGTTTTTCTGGGTAGAAATGACCTGAGACAGTTGTTGCTGAATCTCAAAATATTCATGGATGTCCGTCAGTGATACCGACCATTGCAGCAGATGTTCCGCGGTATGCTGAAACTTAATAGCCAAGGCACACATACGGTAGCTGGAATCAGCCGATTTAATCCGGCACTGGGTATTAAAGCCTTGTTGCTGATTCAGGGCAGCATGCCATTGCTTAGAAAACGCTGGTTGATCATCTGGATGAATCAGGCTTTGCCATTCTTTAGGACCATATTCACTTAAATTGGTGCCTAAATAATCCGAAAGTGCCTGATTAAAATATTCAATATTATCTTTGCCCAGCACCCAGAGTGGATGTGGCACATCATTGATTAGGTCCTGTAATAATCTGAATTTTGCCTGTTGCTCATTAGAAGATTGTATCGAGGTTGAAATAAGCGACTCAGCGCATTCTGCAGTTGTTCGTCTAGATTTATTATGCTTCATGCATCCCCACCGATACCACCCAAAGAGCATCCAATCAGTTACTCAAGTCCATTCTAATTAATATGAGACAATGTGAAATTTACAAGCTTATTAACCTGTAATTAATCATGTTCTATTTATCTACTTTTCATAAGATTAATCCATTCATTGTAAAAAAAATAGAGCTTTCTTACATAAATTAAATTTTTCTCATAAATGTTTGAAATATTGGAATCAAAACTACCAGTGTTAGAATGAAAGCAGAATTTAATTTGAGCCAATAATAAGATGTCAGACAGTCATATCCCGCTTCCAGAACGCTTGCGGCCTCGCGACCTTGCAGAAATTATCGGGCAGGATCACTTGCTTGGAGAGAATGCACCTCTACGTCAAATGATTGACCAAGGGCATTTACCATCGATTATCTTCTGGGGGCCACCTGGAGTAGGTAAAACCACAATTGCCTTGCTACTTGCCCAAGCGGTGGACCGGCCATTTATCAGCCTGTCTGCACTTAATACTGGTGTGAAGGAGTTGCGTGAAGTCATTGCAGAAAGTGGTGATCTGCTGACGCCCGTGGTGTTTATTGACGAGATTCACCGTTTTAATAAATCCCAGCAGGATGCACTGCTGAATGCCGTCGAAAAAGGCAAAATTACCTTGATTGGTGCGACGACGGAAAATCCATCTTTTGAAGTCAATAGTGCCTTGCTGTCACGTTGTCAGGTCTATACCTTAAATGTGCTGAGTGATGAAGCGATTCAGACTTTACTGACTCAGGCGATTCAGACTGACAAATTTCTGCAGGAACGCTATATCCAGATTGAAGAATTTGACGCCTTATTGCAGTTTGCCGCTGGGGATGCGCGTAAGGCCCTCAATTTGCTGGATCTGATTGCCAGTACCTTTGAGGCTGACCAGGAAAATATCATTACCAATGCGATTGTGGTCAAAGTCGCACAGCAGAATATTGCCCGTTATGACAAATCTGGCGAACAGCACTATGATCTGGTTTCGGCCTTCATCAAGTCGATTCGTGGCAGTGATCCGGATGCTGCCCTGTACTGGATGGCGCGTATGCTCAAAGGTGGTGAAGATCCGGTCTTTATTGCCCGCCGTATGCTGATTGCGGCATCAGAAGATATTGGCAATTCCAATCCGAATGCACTGTTGCTGGCGGGCGAATGCTTCCGCTCAGTTCAAGCGATTGGCATGCCGGAATGCCGGATTATTCTGGGACAATGTGCGGTTTACCTGGCGACTAGTGCCAAAAGTAATAGTACCTATCTGGCGATTAACAAGGCGATGGATCTGGCTGAAAAAACGGCCAATTTGCCAGTGCCTTTACATCTACGTAATGCACCGACCAAAATGATGAAAGAGCAGGGTTATGGAGTGAATTATCTGTATCCGCATAACTATCCGGAACATTTTGTCCTGCAAGATTACCTGCCGCCTGAGCTGAAAGGCACCAAGCTGTACGAATCGGCACGTAATAAGCGTGAAGTGGAAGGCGAACGTCTGCAACAACGCCGCTGGCAGCAGGAACAACAGCAGCAATAAGCAAAAAAAAGCCCAATTCAAGGAGAATTGGGCTGAAATAGGATGTCTTGGGGGAGATACATCCTAGAGGGTAAGGGTATAAATCTGGTCAGCAACATCAGATGGATTGCATCTGCTGGGGATGTTGCTGGGATACAGTAATATTAAGGCATGCATTGAATAATGTAAAAACGATCATTTTTATTAATAAAATTCATTTTTTCGATCATAAGATTAGACAATAAAAAACCGGGCTATTAACCCGGTTCTTTGAAGCACTATTAGTGCTTAGATATCTTCAAGATTGATACCTAAACGTGCTGCAACTTCTTCGTACGCTTCAACCACGCCGCCTAGGCCTTGACGGAAACGGTCTTTATCCAGTTTTTTCTTGGTGTCTTTATCCCATAGACGGCAACCGTCTGGAGAGAATTCGTCACCCAGTACGATACGGTCGTGGAACACACCAAATTCAAGTTTAAAGTCAACCAGAAGCATATTACCCGCTTCGAATAATGCTTTAAGCACATCGTTCACTTGGTAAGTCAGTTCTTTCATTTTTGCCAGTTGTTCAGCAGTCGCCCAACCTAAAGCAATCGCTTGAGATTCGTTCACCATTGGATCGCCTAGCGCGTCATCCTTGAAGAACAATTCGAATGTAGGAGGAGTTAATTCTTTACCTTCTTCTACACCCAGACGACGGCATAAAGAACCCGCAGCATAGTTACGTACCACACATTCTACTGGAATCATTTTAAGTTTTTTCACTAACACTTCAGTTGGTGTCAGCAGTTTCTCAAAATGAGTTTCAATACCAGCAGCAGCCAGCTTTTCCATGATGAAGGCGTTAAAACGGTTATTCACCTTACCTTTACGATCCAGTTGTTCGATTTTTTCGCCATTGAATGCGGACGCATCGTCACGAAAAACTAAAATCAGGTGGTCTTCACTGTCCGTGGTATAGACAGATTTCGCTTTACCAGTATAGAGCAAGGTTTGTTTTAACATGAGGGAACCTTCTACAAAAAAAAATGCCTAGAAAATGTCTAGGCTGGCCAATTTTGGTAAATCTGGTTTAACAGTTCTGCTGCTTTTTCGCGGTCGGCAAAACTGTTATCGGGATTAAACACAGCCAGGGTGTTACTCGAACCTGCGGGAGAGAGTCTTAAAACATAGGTTTGCTGATCAACCTGAATCGTTACTTCATAACGATCTTTATTTTGACCAACGATAGAATGGTTAAGGCTGCTAAGCGTGGCAAGAGTGTATTGCCATATTGTAGCAGCATTTCCATCAATTTTGAGCAGTGGATTTTGATTTCCGTCAGTGACTAATTGCGGCTTTCCTGAAAAATTTTCTTGAGTTTCATCTGCTTGAGTTGAATTTACTGGCTGTGCAGTAGGGCGTGGCATCGCAAAGCGGTTACCACGCTGATTTTCAAGTTTTGGTGCATTTTCCAGGGCAAGCGGATCCACTGTCGGAGCAGGGTACAAAGGCGTTGCAGGACGAACCATTGACCCTTCAGGATATTGCAATGGTTGCAGCGTGGTTGTTTCTTTATAGTCCAAGGTACCGTTTTTAAAGGCTATTGAACTACAACCTGCTAAACTGAATACTGAAAGTGCCAGGGTAAGTCCTAAACGTAATTGCATAATCGTTGCTCTTTATTTAATGACGCTCGCTTCTAGAAGTGCCTCATGAAGCGGAGCGCGATATTGTTCTGCAAGTGGTGTTAATGGAAGGCGAATACCTGTACCAATTAAGCCCATATCATGGAGAGCCCATTTCACAGGAATTGGGTTTGATTCGCAAAATAGAATATTGTGTAAATTTGCAACCTGAGCATTGAGCTCTTCAGCACGTGCAGCATCGCCTGCAATGGCTGCAGCACATACTTCACTCATGACTTTAGGTGCAACGTTGGCAGTCACAGAAATATTGCCTTTGGCACCATGACTCATTAACTCATAGGCAGTTGCATCATCACCTGAGTAAACGGTCATGTTTTTACCTGCCAGACCTTCAATCAGGGCAGCACCACGGGCTACATCACCTGTTGCATCTTTAATGCCCACGATCTGTGGAATATCTGCCAGACGGATCACGGTTTCATTAGCCATATCCACGCCAGTACGGCCTGGAACGTTATAAAGAATTTGAGGTAGGTCAACCGCTTCAGCAATGGCTTTATAATGCTGGTATAAACCTTCCTGAGTCGGTTTGTTGTAGTAAGGAGTAACCAGCAGGGCAGCATCAGCGCCAAGTTCTTTGGCTTCCTGAGTTAGCTCGATTGCTTCACGAGTCGAGTTTGCGCCTGTACCGGCAATGATAGGAATACGTTTGTTGGCAACACGAATGATTTCTTTGATCACTTGGGTGTGCTCGCTCATGCTGAGCGTTGATGCTTCACCAGTAGTACCTACAGCCACAATGCTGTTAGTGCCTTCTGCAATATGCCACTCAACCAGCTTCTCGAGACCCTTCCAATCTACGCTGCCATCTTCAAACATGGGGGTGACGATTGCGACAATGGAACCCTGAATGGTCTGTGCTTGCTGAGTCATTTTAAAAAACTATCCTATTTGTCCATCCGAAGAGAATGAGAAAACATATTTGGGATGGGTTTGTATTTTGATTTGTAGCAAATTCAATAGATTTGCACTGAATTGAATATTGCTTATGCAAATTATGACTGATCAAACGCATAAGAACAATATGCTTTAGTAAAAGCCACTGAATTCTTTATACAAAGCCTCTAGGCAACAATCAAGTTTTAATCGTTATGATTTTTTGCTGTCCAAATCATCCTTTATCCTCCAGCAGGATGAAAGCTAATGAATTCATTTTTTCAGGAAAAAATACACAGAATAAGTCACTTAAGTGAATTAAATAGATTTAGAAAACATTCTTTTATGGTGTTTTAGGGGAGTATTAATATTTATATTCGATGAATTAAGAGCTAAAATATATCGAATAATAAACCTCATTTATGATGAATAAAAAGCAAAAATGCCTGAACTAATCTTTTTTTCGTATTAGTGATCGGCCCCGAATTTTTCTCACTGTTGAATTTCCGGGTTTGATGTATAAGTCTAAATCCAAAAATACTGGGATTTTAATACTTCTCATTAATTGCTTTTTTGACTTTATCGAACAGCATCTTAAAGTCATCAATTTTCTGGATTTTTCAGTATATCCGAGCAAATTGTTCAACTTATTGGTAGTTAATTCTATTTGAGCGCTCATAGATGATGGCCTCTCTTTTGAACGCTGATTGAACAAGGATATTCCAATGGAAAAATCAGACAATAAGCACGCGATCATCACGGTAGGGATCTGCTTTCTGATCGCTGTGATTGAAGGCCTGGATATTCAGGCTGCCGGGATTGCCGCTGCTGGTATTCGTGAGCACTTTGGTCTTGATAGCTCACAATTGGGTGTGTTTTTTAGTGCAGGGATTCTGGGCTTATTGCCTGGTGCACTGGTCGGTGGTCGATTCGCGGACCGTATTGGTCGTAAGAAAGTTTTAATCTGGTCAACCGCAATTTTTGCACTATTTACCTTATGTACCGTGTGGGTGAACAGTTTCCACAGTTTGCTGGCAGTTCGTTTTCTGGCGGGTGCGGGTCTTGGCGGTGCAATGCCAATCTTAATCACGCTGGCTTCTGAAGCCGTGGCTCCACAAAACCGTGGACGTGCCGTGGGCCTGATGTACTGTGGTATGCCAGTGGGTGCTGCAATCTTGTCTTTAATCGCAGCAACTGAATTCGGTGCAAACTGGAAAAATGTTTTTTACTTAGGTGGTTTATTACCCATCATTGTGATTCCACTGATGATGTTGTGTCTGCCTGAATCTAAAGAATACTTAAAGACACAAAACAAGACAGCCGCAGAACGTGCAGCATCTCCTCAGGGTTCATTCAAGGATCTGTTTAACTCTGACAACTTGCTTCGTACGCTTTGCATCTGGGTCAGCTACTTCTTCACCCTGATGGTGGTGTACATTATGTTGAGCTGGTTGCCATCATTGTTCATGGAACTGGGCTTCACCCGTAAAGATGGTTCAACTGCACAGTTCTACTTTATGGTGACTGCAACGATTGGTACTGTGATTTTGGGTATGCTCACGGATCGCCTGAAAAAAGCCTATGTGATCCTGTTGATGTATGGCGGTATCCTGGCGGGTCTATTGGCACTCAACGGTGCAAGCTCACTTGAGCAAATGTACATGGCCGCAGCACTGGCAGGTGCCTTTGTGATTGGCTGTCAGGGTGTACTCTATGCCTTCGGTAGTATCGTTTACCCAACTGAAGTACGTGGTACAGGGGTAGGTGTTGCTTCCGCAGTTGGCCGTATCGGCGCCATGCTTGGCCCTGCAATTGCGGGTCAGCTACTGACAGCAGGCTTCGGTGCAGCAGGGGTGATCTCGGCAGCGATTCCATGTATCGTAATCTCTGCGGTATGTATGCTACTCCTGGTCAGCCGTACCAAGGTTTAAAAATAAAAAGATGAATATCCGAAAAGCCTGCACTGATGCAGGCTTTTTATTTTCCAGTATCAGTTCAGCTTAAGACAAATTCTTTCTATGTTTTGGAGAGCAATAGCTTTTACAGTTAACTCATCATGCGTTTTATCAGAATGCAGAGTCATTCTATTTTTACCTAAAGGGCTAAAAATTTTCTTTAGTTTTAAGCTATGCTTGGATGCAAACTCAGATTTCAAGGGATGAAAATGATGCAAAATGCGGCGCTGATTGTGGTGGATGTACAAAAAGGATTTACCCCAGGTGGAAATCTGGCTGTTACCAATGCCGATCAGATTATTCCGAATATCAACCGATTGGGGCAGTACTTTCAGAATATTGTGCTGACTCAGGATTGGCATCCGGCAGAGCATATCTCCTTTGCAGACAATCATCCTGCTCAAGCAGCCTATGACACGATTCAGCTGGATTATGGTTCTCAGGTCCTTTGGCCGAGTCATTGTGTACAAGGGACTGAGGATGCTGAATTCCATCCGGAGCTGAACCTTCCGCAAGCTCAACTGATTATCCGCAAAGGCTTTCATCAAAATATCGACAGTTACTCCGCCTTTATGGAAGCTGATCAAAAAACCAGTACCGGTCTGGCCGGCTATTTACGTGAGCGCGGTATTGATACCGTATTCATCGTGGGTATCGCGACTGATTTTTGTGTGGCCTGGACTGCGATGGATGCCTGCAAACTCGGCTTTAAGGCCTATGTCATTGCGGATGCCACCAAAGGTATAGACCTGAACGGTTCGCTACAACATGCCTGGCAGGACATGCTGGCACAGGGTGTAAAACGGATTTATCTGAAAGATATTATTAATGCTGCCTAAGCGCTAACTTAAGGCGATTAGGGCCATTTGCCATTATGCAATGGTTTGTTTACTTTGAGGCATCCACAGATGCCTTGATTTCTTTTTCATGACACTTGGATTTTCCCATGTCAGCACTTCTTCAATTTAGCCAGTTTGTCCAAAAGACCTTTGCTCTATGGGTCATTCTGTTTTCAGCCATTGCCTTGATGCTGCCGGATCTTTTTGTCTGGTTACGCGCCTATATTCCCTGGATGCTGGGTCTGATCATGTTCGGCATGGGCATGACCATGACGCCAGGTGATTTTAAAAGTATCTTGCAAAGTCCCAAGGCCGTTGCGATTGGGGTCGTGGCTCAGTTTATGGTGATGCCAGGGTTAGCCTTTTTGCTCTGTCAGCTATTCCAGCTTCCGGCTGAAATTGCGATTGGTGTGATTCTGGTGGGCTGCTGTCCAGGTGGCACGGCATCTAATGTGATTACCTATATGGCCAAAGGCAATACGGCCTTGTCTGTGGCGTGTACTTCGGTATCAACTTTATTGGCACCGCTTTTGACTCCGGCAATTTTTTATCTGCTGGCCAGCCAATGGATTGAAATTAATGCCTTATCTATGCTGATTTCGATTCTACAAGTGGTGCTGTTTCCAATCATTTTAGGTTTGATTGTCCGTGCCCTTCTAAAAACCAAGGTAGAAGGCTATATCCAAGTAATGCCAGTAATTTCGGTGATTGCCATTGTCGCAATTGTGGCGGCCATTATTGCTGGCAGTAAAACCCAGATTCTGGAATCCGGGTTAATGATTTTGGGTCTTGTGGCTTTACACAATGGAATGGGCTACTTATTGGGTTATTGGGCAAGCCGAATATTGAAACTGGCAGAAATCGATTGTCGCGCGGTTTCGATTGAAGTGGGAATGCAGAATTCTGGTTTAGGGGTAGCGTTGGCTGCGACCCATTTTGCCGCGTCTCCCATCACTGCGGTTCCAAGTGCTATTTTCAGCCTATGGCATAACATTTCTGGACCCGCCTTGGCGACGTACTGGGCCGCCAAAAGTAAGACAATTGAATCTGCATCAGCACAAGATACTTCCGCAGATAGATAACATCCTGACTGCTGAAGATTTTATTTCTCTCATATAAAAAGCCCGATATTCAATCGGGCTTTTTGCTTTCTGTGACTTAGGACGCTTTAGACTGTTTCGATTTGAGAATCTCGGTTCTGAAGCTTTGCGCTAGTTCAGCACTTTCCGCATCCATCCCATTGACCACAAAGGCATGACGGGTCAGAACATTGGTCGGATTTGGCATGCTGACCAGCTCAAAGTGGTCCGCGATTTGTTTCAACAGGGCATTAGGAACATGCAGTGCACTTTCCTTAGCGACTAGTTGCTGAACCAGACGTTCTGCAGCCTGAACGGAATTAAGCTGCATTTCTTCAACGGCTGAAGAAATTGCGCTACGTGTCTGCAGGACAAAACGTTTTTCTTCGCGATAACGCTTATACAGGACTTCTGAAAGCAACTGGAATACTGAACTGATCATGGTCAAACAGGCGAGGGCATCTGGCTTCTCTGCCGCAATACTGATACTGGCACCTTTTTCATCAAACTTGTGTACGGTACAAATATCCGTGCTGTTCAGTTTGTAATGCTGGATGCACAGTTCAGTAGCTTTGTTCAGGAAAATCTGGCACAGATTGAAATAAGGAACCGATACCGTCTTATTCACACTATCTAGCAACTGTTTTGGATCATAGAACTGAATGTTCAAGCTCAGGCTATCGGTATCCAGGACCACAGGTTTACTGTCTTTTTCTTTCGGTTTGTTTTTCAGGGCTTGCTGTGCCTGGGCAATGGCGAGGGCAGCATTATGCTTTTCCTGTTCTAATGCCTGAGTTAAAGTCTGAATCTCGAATTTCAGTCGCGATTCATTATTGATACGTGCCAGATACTCGGTACGGCTTGGACGCGCTACCGCACGATAACCGACCCAAAGCAAACCATGAATAATGAAAGAGAACAGAATGGCAAGCCATTGAGTCCGGAGAATTTCACCAATACTTGGCTCAATCAGGGTGATTTCAATCACACCGACTTTTTTCTCGTTTTGCAGGGCATCACGGACAAAAACTTCCCCATCACGGGTCTTGGTCAGCCCACCAGTGGCTAAAACCTGACCATTCGCATCCAGGATACGAATTGAAGCAACGCTTGGGTTAGTCGCATAACGGTTGGCCAGAAGTGCCAGAGAAACGCGGTTCGCCGGTTCAAGCTCCGCCAGGCTGTCTGTGACCAGTTGGCTCGTCATGAGCTGTCCCTGGTTGGCACGGTTATCATTCAGTTGGTGAGTCGTTGCCAATACCAGTAAAAAGGTATGCAGAGCAAAACTTACAATCAGTAGGCTAGCAAATAGCCCTTGTCTAGGCGCATTCAACGTAAACTTCCAAGGCAATTCTGTTCAATTTCGATTATGATTCTAACAATAGTTGTAGCTCAGACCCGAGTCAATTCATGCGAGAAATCATTCTTATATCATTCTTAGGACCCGACCAGCCTAATCAATTTACACGATTAATGCAGGTTTTGTCCGCTCATTCCTTACAGATTCTAGATGTGGGGCAAGCGGTCATTCATAATCAACTGACCTTAGGTATTGTTGTATCGTCTGATGACCAAACTGCAACAGCATTAGCCATGAAGGAAATCCTGATTTTAGCACATGATATCGGGTTAACAGTGCGCTTTAAACCAATCTCTGCTGCTGAATATGAACAGTGGGTAAGAGAGGGCGGCCGCACGCGTTATATCGTAACGGCATTGGCCCCGGAATTAAATGCCTCTCATCTGCAAGCCGTGACCCAGATTGTGTCGAGTCAGGGCTTCAATATTGAAACCGTAACCCGTCTTTCTGGCCGTCCTGAGCTGGATGGTTCCAATACTGGCCCTAAACGTGCCTGTGTACAGTTTGGTCTGAAAGGCCAGATGCTAGATGCAGCAGCCATGCGTGCAGCCTGCTTAAGCCTGTCGAATAACCTGAATGTCGATGTGGCAGTACAGGAAGATAATGCTTACCGCCGTAACCGTCGTCTGGTCTGCTTTGACATGGACTCGACCTTGATCGAGCAGGAAGTCATTGATGAGCTGGCGATCGAAGCTGGTGTCGGTATCCAAGTCTCTGAAATTACTGAACGCGCGATGCAGGGCGAGCTGGACTTCCAGCAAAGTTTCCGTGCCCGTGTTGCTTTATTAAAAGGCATGGATGCATCGGTATTGCCAAAAATTGCTGAGCGTCTGACCGTGACTGAAGGTGCAGAACGCCTGATTTCCACCCTGAAAGCACTGGGCTACCGTACCGCAATTCTGTCTGGTGGATTCCAGTATTTTGCAGAATATCTGCAAGCCAAACTGGGAATTGATGAAGTTCATGCCAACGTTCTGGATGTGCAGGATGGCGTGGTGACAGGCGAAGTCAAAGGTCATATTGTGGATGGCGCACGCAAGGCTTTATTGCTCCGTGAAATTGCCGACAATATGGGAATTTCTCTGGAACAGACCATTGCTGTAGGTGATGGTGCCAACGACCTGCCAATGCTTTCAATTGCGGGCCTAGGTGTGGCTTTCCGTGCCAAGCCTTTGGTTCGTCAGAATGCCAATCAGGCCATTTCCAGCGTGGGTCTGGATGGTGTGCTCTACCTGCTCGGTGTACATGATAAAGATCTGAGCCGCGCGTAACACATAGCTTTTCGGTGAAATCCAACGCGGCCTTAGGGTCGCGTTTTTTTATATTTTTAGCTTAACTTTTATCGAGGGACGGCGCAGCTTGTCTATAAATACCCCGATCATCTTAAACGGAAAATATTTTTTTTAAGTCGATGAAAGGGCATATGATTTTGTAATGACACGCCAACATCGACGCAGCAATTGATCCACAAATACTGTGAAAATAAAAAATGTAATGACAAAATAATATCGCGACAGAGTATGTCGTAAGGGGAGAAAACAGGACTTTTTTTATGCAAAAAACTCAGCATAATGCATGCATAGAGATACAAATCAACACATTCCATTTTATTGATTTAACGAAATTCAATAGGTAGGACGGTTGCAATATCAAGCATACACACTATCCTTTTGGATGGAGGGGTTTATATGGTAACAGCGAATCTAGCAACTCTCGTAGGCTTTAGTTTAGTCGCCGCGGCTGTGCTTGCTGTTTTCTTCTCGCCTTATCGTCGCTGGTTAAGTTTTATGGCTGCGGGAATGCTGGCCTGGGGCCTGATCGAAGTGATTCGAGTAGGTACTCAAGCCTTGTTTGAGCTCCCGATGACATATAGCTATCTGACAGCTTTAACGGCCGTGATGGTCGTAGTGACCTTACTGTTATTGCGTGAAGATCGACGTGCAGAGCGTGCTTTGGCTAAACGCCGTTATATCGAACATACACCAGTGTATGAAGATGACCAGCAGCAGCTATCTAGCCGTTAAGTTCTCTAATATCAGCGAAATAATGCACCTGCGGGTGCATTTTTCGTTTAGAAATATGATACAAAGTCCTGCATCTGCCTGGCTTTGATCTATGCTAGGATATTTGTCAATTTTCGTACAATTAGAATAGGCATAATTCCATGAAACTGTCCTCCATTCCTGTGCTCAAACTTCCTCTGGTTGACCTCAGTACCGATCCACTTGATTTGCTAGTCGCAGGTCTTGCATTACGTATGAAGCAGTTAGCACGTACCAGCCCGAAATTTATTGAATTGGTACATGAACGCCAGTTCCGTATTCAGATTGGAACAGATGAAGGAATGGCACGTCAGATCGTTGTGAATAATGGTCATATTGATACCGTTTCAGGTGATGCAGAAAAAGCTGATTTTGTACTGCAATTTGCTGACAGTGAACAGGGTGTAAAAACGTTACTTAAAGGTGATCCGACTGCATTCATGACCGGTATGCAAAGTGGCACGATTAAAATGGAAGGTGATTTTGGTCTGCTGGTCTGGTTTAACCAGGTTGCGAAAATGATTCCGCCTAAACTGCCAAAACCGGTCAAAGAAAAAGTGAAAATGGCACGCCAGTTTATTAAAGAGAAAACTGGTAAATAACTCCTAATCCCCCTGCTTTAATTAAAGGAGGGGCTAGGGAAGGATTATCATAAAAAAGCCCTCATCAAGAGGGCTTTTTTCATTTTGGAACAATGACGGTTTATTCAACTTCCAGATTAAACGTTACCGGCCCATCATTGACCAGATGCACTTTCATATCGGCCGCAAAAATACCGGTTTGTACATTTTCGAACTGGCTCTGCGCATATTCAACCAGCTGTTCATACAAGACCTTGGCATCGCTTGGCGGCATGGCGGGACCAAAATCCGGACGTAAGCCTTTTTGAGTTTGCGCCATCAAGGTAAATTGGGACACTAGCAGTAAACCGCCACCGGCCTGACTGACATTCCAGCCCATCTTGCCCTGCTCATCATCAAAGAAACGGTATTTCAATATCTTATCAATCAGTTTTTTGCCTTTTTCCAGATTGTCTTCTTTACCTAAACCTAGAAAAACCAGAATACCTTTGCCAATTTCTCCGGTGGTTTCACCATCGACCACGACTTTGGCTTCCAGTACCCGTTGTAATAATGCACGCATAATCAATTTTAGTCAGATTCAAAATTGCCGCCATTGTAGCAAGATCAGACTCATCTGTTATTAAGTTAATGTCTAAAAAATGGGCTTAATTGATTGATTAGCATTGATAATATTTTAAACTATCTAAAAACACGATCATAATCATAAAAATTATCTGTTTTATCTATTTTTTGCTCTCAAGTATCTTAGCTGCATGCAGGAAAGGTATTAAATTGAGAGATTTAGAAATGTTTAAGCGTTCATTACTTGTTGCAATGCTTGCAACGGTGACAGCTGCACAAGCTGCACCATTAACCAAAGATAACGGGGCACCAGTCGGTGATAACCAGAACTCGATCACTGCGGGTCCACAAGGTCCAACTTTGCTGCAGGATGTACAACTGGTTCAAAAACTGCAACGTTTTGGCCGTGAGCGCATTCCTGAACGTGTGGTTCACGCACGTGGTGCAGGGGCTTATGGTGAATTCGTTACGACTAAAGATCTGTCTGATTTAACAATTGCTTCTTTATTCAAGGCCGGTACTAAAACTCCAGTTTTTGTGCGCATGTCTACTGTCATTCATGGTAAAGGTTCACCAGAAACCCTACGTGACCCGCACGGTTTCGCCATCAAATTCTATACCCAGGAAGGTAACTGGGACTTGGTCGGTAACCAGACACCAGTCTTCTTTATCCGTGATGCGATCAAATTCCCGGACTTCATCCACGCGATGAAACCAAGCCCCGTCACCAACGTACAAGATGCCAACCGTGTGTTTGACTTTCTGTCTAGCCAGCCTTGGGCAACCAACATGCTGACTTATGTTTATGGCAAGCAAGGTGTCCCAACCAGCTATCGCGAACAGGACGGTTTTGGTGTACATGCTTACAAACTGTATAACGACAAAGGCGAATACAAATACGTGAAGTTCAACTTCCGCTCTAAACAGGGTGTGAAGGGCTTAAATGTCAAAGAAGCGGCTGTGCAACAAGGTAAAGATTTCAATCACTTGACCAATGATCTTTATAACAACATCTATGCAGGTAATTTCCCGAAATGGGATCTGTATATTCAGGTGCTTGATCCTAAAGATCTGAATAGCTTTGATTTCGATCCGTTAGACCCAACCAAAATCTGGCCAACCAATTTGGTTCCAGAAGTAAAAGTCGGTACATTGACGCTGAACCGTATGCCGAAGAACTTCTTCAATGAAACTGAACAGGCTGCATTTGCACCAGGTAATCTGGTACCAGGTATCGAACCCTCTGAAGACCGTTTGCTTCAAGGCCGTATCTTCTCTTATTCAGATACACAAATGTACCGTCTAGGTGCCAACCATCAGCAAATTCCAGTAAACCGTCCAGTGGTGAATGTGAACAACAATAACCAGGAAGGTCACATGAATGTGTCTGAGCGTGACTCTGATGTGAACTACGAGCCAAGCCGTAAAGAGCCTAAACCGGCGACTGAAAAAGCGCGTGCAGTTGAAACACCATTGACTGGTCATGTGCAACAGATCGGTACTAAAGAGCAAAACTTCAAGCAAGCAGGTGACTTGTACCGTTCATATACTGCCAAAGAGAAAGATGACCTGATCATGAACCTGGCGGCTGATCTGGGCAATGTCAAAGATTCAGAAACCAAGCACATCATGTTGTCTTACTTCTATAAGGCAGATGCTGACTACGGTATGCGCATGACTAAAGCTGTAAATGGTGACATCGCCATCGTTAAAGCCAAAGCTGCAAAATTAAAAGACTAATCCCGATTGGTCTTGAGGAACTGGTGACTAGGGCATAGCGCATCACCTCCAAAAAGTCCTGTAATACTCCAAACCTTTCCTGCACCCTAGGGGGAGTTTTACAGGCACTCTGTTTTTCATTCCATCTCAGGTCAATTGAGTTTTTAAAAACTTAAATTTTCCTTTCGATTTCTATTGGAGTTCATCATGAAAGTTCTGCCACACGCATTTCTAGCCAGTATTCTTGCCTTTAGTTCCGCATTCGCAACTGCTGCTGAAGTGAAGAATGTCTCCCCTGCAAAAACTGCGGCAAGCGTTCAGATGACCTCACAACAGGAATTGATCGATCTGTTTTTTGCTGCTGCTAAAATCGGCAATAGCGAAGTGATCAATGAATTTTTAAAGCACGGCTTTCCAGTCGATGTACGCAATCAAGATGGTTATACCTCGTTGATGATGGCAACCTATTATGGCCATCAGGATATTGTGACCACCTTACTGGCCAAAGGGGCAGACCGCTGCGCCCGGGACAACCGTGGCAATACAGCCTTGATGGGTGCCTTGTTTAAAATGGAATTTGCCATTGCCAAACAGCTGCGTCAGGTCGACTGTGATGCCCAAGCCAAGAAAACCGGGCAAAAAACCACAGCTGAATTTGCCAAGGTGATCGGTCAGGAAAAGCAGCTACAAAAAATTATCAAGGAACAGGAAAACGGGCTGAAAGCAGTCAAATAACTGTGTGGGAAGCAGTTTATTTTCTTGAACTTTTGTCGATAATTCAGCTAGCTGTACGTAAATCCTGCAATATTGCCTAAACTTTTATGCTTTAATGCGGGATAAGCACAGCGATATTTCCCTTAGTTATGGCTCCAATTATCCACTCTTTGTTAGATACTGACTTGTATAAATTCACCATGCTACAAGTGGTATTACACAAGTTTCCACAAACGCATAGTGTCTATCATTTCCGTTGTCGCAACCTGGAAGATACGGAATATCCGCTGACGGATATTCTGGATGATTTGAATCACCAACTGGATTTGCTGTGTCAGCTCAAATTTAAAGAAGACGAATTACAATATTTACGCAGCCTGCGTTTTATCAAAAGCGATTTTGTGGATTATCTGGAACTATTCCAGCTCAAACGGCGTTTTATTAAGGCCACCATCGACAATGAAGGCCGCCTGGATATTACTATTGAAGGCCCCATGGTTCAGGCAATGATGTTTGAAATCTTTGTACTGGCCATTGTGAATGAACTGTATTTCAGTCGTATCCGTACACCCGAAGTGCTAGCCGAAGGTGAGCGCCGTTTAAAAGCTAAAATTGAATTGCTAAAACAGTATGATGCCGCGCAGAACCCGAATGATCCACCATTCCTGGTCTCGGACTTTGGTACCCGCCGTCGTTATAGTTTTGACTGGCAAAAGCATGTCGTTGAAGAATTTAATAAAGCTGCACCGCACGTGTTCCGTGGGACCAGTAATGTGTACTTAGCCAAAGAATTGGGTATTACCCCGATCGGCACCATGGCGCATGAATTTCTGCAAGCCTTTCAGGCCTTGGATGTGCGTCTGCGTAATTTCCAGAAAGCAGCCCTAGAAACCTGGGTACAAGAATACCGTGGTGACCTCGGAATTGCCTTGACCGATGTAGTCGGTATGGATGCTTTCCTGCGTGACTTTGACCTGTACTTTGCCAAACTGTTTGACGGCTTGCGTCATGATAGTGGCGATCCCTATGAATGGGGTGACAAGGCTTATGCTCACTATAAAAAGCTGAAAATTGACAGCAAAACCAAAATGCTGACTTTTAGTGATGGCCTGAATCTGGAAAAAGCCTGGAAATTGCATCAATACTTTAAAGACCGCTTTCAGGTCAGCTTCGGGATCGGCACCAATCTGACCAATGACATGGGGCAGACGCCGCTAAATATCGTATTGAAACTGGTGGAATGCAACCGTCAGTCGGTAGCGAAAATCTCCGATAGCCCAGGAAAAACCATGACGGATAATGATACTTTCCTGGCATATTTGCGTCAGGTGTTCAATATCTCAGAACCTGTCTAAAAATCTCTGCTTGATTCAAAAAACCGCTTCAATCATGAGGCGGTTTTTTCTTGGATGATGGTCTTTCTTAAATCAGCTTTAGCTAAAATTATGCTAAGGATCTAGATAAAAACAACATAATTGAAAAAATGAGCTGTGCTAAGATCAAAAGGATTTGACCGCAATGACAACTACTAAGATGACAGCTTCCGCCTTTGACTTTGGTCTGCTGATTGAAGCAGAAGATTTGGTTCCACATTTGGGAAATGAAAAACTTCGAATTGTTGATTTAAGCCGGGCGTCGGTTTATGAACAATTGCATATTCCACATGCCTTACATCTGCAACCCAAGCTGCTGGTTCGTCAGGAAGAAACAGCCATGGGCCTGTTACCGGATGCAGAAGGGCTGGAAGCTTTAATTCGTTACCTGAATATTTCTCCTGAACATCATGTCGTAGCTTATGATGATGAAGGCGGTGCGTGGGCAGGGCGTCTGCTCTGGAACCTGCATTGCATGGGCTTTGAAAATACCAGTTTACTCAATGGCGGCATTCATGCCTGGCTGGGTGCGGGACTACCGACTTCATCAGATCAGGAAACGTTTATACCTGTCGATCATCTGGTTCCAGTCAATCTTGAAAGAAAGGCTGAGTTTCAGATTGATTATGATGAATTAAAACAACTCATTGAAAATGAAAAAATTCAGGTATGGGATTGTCGTACAGAAGATGAATACACTGGCCTGCGTCTGGCTGCGCGACGCGGTGGTCACATCCCGGGCGCACGTCATTTTGAGTGGAGTACTGCCCTTAACCGGCAAAATCATTTAAAATTACATCCTTTACCACGTACTCAGCAGCGTCTGGAACAACTGGGATTTGATCTGGATCAGCCGGTTGTGGTGTATTGTCAGTCCCATCACCGTTCAGGTCTGGCTTATATTCTGGGTCGCTTATTCGGCTGGAATATTCGAGCCTATGATGGTGCGTGGAGTGAATGGGGCAACCGCCTCGATAGTCCAATCGCTACAGGAGAGGTGCCATCTTGAGCATCACATCGCGTCTAAAACAACAACTGTTTATCCAGGCCCAAAAAGTGGTGCCACAGCATCGCCTGTCCCGTGTGGTGGGAAAAATTGCAGCCAGCGAAAATCCGATTGTAAAAACAGCCGTGATCGCAGCATTCAAGACCAAATACGGAATTGATATGTCGATTGCTGAGCAAACCAATGCCCTGAAATTCAAATCATTTAATGATTTCTTTACCCGTGGACTAAGAACCGGGGTGCGTGCGGTCGATGCTGATTCAACTGCGATCGTATCTCCGGCAGATGGCGCGATTTCCCAACTGGGTAAAATTGAAAATGGCGATGTGTTTCAGGCCAAAGGCCAGAAGTTTACGGTTGAAAACTTGATTGCTGATCCGCAACTAGCAGAACCATTCAAGAATGGTGAGTTTGCGACGGTGTATCTGTCACCACGTGACTATCACCGTGTTCACATGCCATTTGCCGGGACTCTGACTGAAACTTTATATGTGCCGGGTGAACTGTTCTCGGTCAACCAGACCACAGCCGAAAATATTCCAGGTCTGTTTGCCCGTAATGAACGTATGGTATGTCTGTTTGATACCGAACTTGGTCGTATGGCAGTGGTTCTAGTTGGTGCGATGATTGTGGCTGGTATTGAAACTGTGGCGACTGGCAAGGTAAAACCATCTGGTCGTATCGAGCTAAACCAGCACAATTTATTCCTTGAAAAAGGCGCTGAACTGGGTCGTTTTTACCTAGGTTCAACCGCCGTTATCCTGTTTGAGGAAAACAAGATGCAATGGGATGAGAAATTTAAAGCCAATTCAACCGTATTGATGGGTGAGGCGTTGGGTCATACCCTATAAAAAGCTTTTAATCTCCTGTTATGTTGCTTCCCCCTTTGAAAAAGGGGGATTGAGGGGGATTAAATATTCTAATTTCCTCCTCTTGCGTTTCAATTCAAAGCAGTGCTTCAAAGCTTGCTTAGGAGGGAATCTCATGATAACAAATATCCCTTAGATTCTTTCCCTTTGAAAAAGGTGAGAAGCCTTGCTTCGCAAGAGGGAGTTAAAAAATTAAAATCCCTCCCAACCTCCCTTTAAAAAAGGGAGGAGATAAAAGATCCAAAAAAAGCGCCATCTGGCGCTTTTTTATTTTCTAAACTTTATCGTTTGACCACGATCGAATCGATACCACTATGTTGTAAGGTTTGCTGTGCAATAATCGCAGATTCTGCTGAATCATAAGGTCCAGACACGACACGATACCAAACCTTGCCATTTTCCACACTGCGGACTACATCTGCAGATAAACCGTTGAGAATGATTTCTGCACGGCGGGCATCTGCCTGATCCGGGTCATCAAAACTACGAACTTGTAAAATATAGCTTGCAGAAGCAGGAGTTGGGGCTTCGGTTGCATCCAGACCTGGCTCAGTTGCTGTTTCTGATTCATCAACTTCAGGTCTTGGTGCCTCTACAATCACCACTGCTTCCTGATTTTTTGCTTCAGGAACCGCCTCTTCAGGAATCGGTGTCACTTGCTGCTGTGGCAACAGATCATAAAAACGGTAGTCTTTATTGGTATCTTCTTCTTGAGAATGCTCAGCCGTAGCCTGGTTTTTAGGTTTAACAGGTTCCCATGGCTTCCACAGCATGAGTGCCATTAAAAAACTTAACACGATTAAAATGATCACGAGTGTGCCGAGCCAGGTAGGAATAAGTGGCTTTTTGGGCTTATTCGGTCTTTCAGATACACCGCGCTGCGTTTTTCCAAACACTTGGGATTTCCTCTTATTTATCGGGGCAAATAGAAAAGGCATAACAGCAGTTATGCCCCTACTATGACTTCATCCTATGTGATCGTGATAGAAAAGTCATTATCTAGATCACAAATCACACAGAATTTTAATTTATCTGCATCTTCAAACACATAGCTAAAGTTACAAAATATTTATTCAGCAGATAAACGGCAATGACTAGCATGCTGACTTCGAGCAGAGCTCTCCGTCTTGCGTCAATGTAAAAGCAGTGCTTTACATTTTCGCTTCGAGCTTAGCTCTCGCCTTGCGAGCATGCAAAACAGTGTTTTGCTTACATGCTCTCAGGCGCAGATACACCAAGCAGTTCCAGACCGTTACGCAGCACCTGGCGAACATTTACAGATAACAGTAAACGTGCCTGAGTTAATTCTGCATCATCGCCCAGAACCTTGTTGTCGTTGTACCAGCCATGGAACAGCGCAGCCAGCTCTTTCAGGTAGTTACCAATCTGATGCGGTTCATAGCTGTTTGCAGCACGAACGACAATCTCTGGATAAGCTGCCAGCTTTGCCAGAATTTCAGTCTCCGCTTCCAGCTCAAGTTTGGCTGCCAGACCACGTGCAGTGGCTGCATCAAAGTTCACACCTGTAGAGGTTGCCTTTTCTAACATACGGCAGATCCGCGCATGCGCATACTGGATGTAATACACGGCATTGTCCTTGCTTTGAGATACGGCAAGGTCAAGGTCGAAGTCAATGTGCTGTTCAGATTTACGCATGACATAGTAGAAACGCGCTGCATCATTACCGACTTCTTTACGCAGGTCACGTAAAGTCACGAACTGGCCTGAACGAGAGGACATCTGTACCATCTCTCCACCACGCCACAGGCTGACAAACTGAACCAGAAGTACAGTCAGTTTTTTCGAGTCATAGCCCAGAGCATCAATCGCTGCTTTTACACGTGCGATATAACCGTGGTGATCTGAACCCCAGATATCTATAATATCGGTATAGCCACGTTGTAATTTGTTTAGGTGATACGCAATATCAGACGCGAAATAAGTGGTTTGACCATTACGGCGTTTAACCACGCGGTCTTTTTCATCACCAAATTCAGTTGACTTGAACCAGATGTTGCCATCTTTTTCATACAGGAAGCCTCGCTGATCTAGAGTTTGTAGCGCTTCATCAATTTTTTCAGTCAGAGTTGCTTCGCTGAACCACTGGTTGAAAGTCACCCCGAATTCACCGAGGTCATCTTTAATATCATCAAGGATGGCTTTTAACGCAGCTTGATGGAATACACGGTAACCTTCATTTAATAAAGTTTGTGAGTTGAAGATCAGGCCATCAATGTGCTTTTCTTTATCGCCTGAAACAACTACTTTATTGCCTTCAGCATCCGGTTCGGCAGCATACTGTACGTCTTCAGGGACATCTTTATAAACGTCTGCAACAGGGCGAACATAGATATCGCCGTCTTTATCAATAATGCTTTGTGCGATTTCTTTAACGTAATCACCTTGATAGGCATTTTTCGGGAACACCAGTTCCTGACCCGTCAATTCTAAATAACGCAGATAAGTTGAAGTCGCCAGAATATCCATCTGACGGCCAGCATCGTTAACATAATATTCACGGTCAACTTTGGCACCTGTCGCTTCAAGCAGATTTGCAACAGTCATACCATAAGCAGCGCCACGACCATGACCTACGTGCAGGCTAGAAGTCGGGTTCGCAGACACAAATTCAACCTGAACGCGTTTTTCCGCATTGGCCTGGGTACGACCATACGTTGCCTGTTGAGCCTGAATCTGATCCAGCACAGCAAAACGCTGGTCTGCATTTAAAAAGAAGTTAATAAAGCCTGGGCCTGCAATTTCTGCCTTGCTGATATCCGCCACTTCAGGCAGGGCAGCAAGGATTTTTTCTGCTAAATCACGCGGTTTCATCCCCGCAGCTTTAGACGCGATCATGGCAATATTTGATGCAAAGTCACCGTGGCTGCGGTCTTTGGTACGCGTCAAATTACTTGTATTGTTCCAGTCAGATGGGAGTACGTTTTGTGCCTGTAAAGTTTGCACTGCATGATCGAGAGCTGCTTGGATTGCCGTATTCATAATCAGTCGAAAATAGATATCGCAGAAAAACAGCAAATATAGCAAATTTCCGACTCTTTAGGTAAAACCATTTATGGGGAATAAAAAATATACGATTAGCAGCCTATGGTTTCTATCCATCGGTCGGTCATCAATGAAGGATCACATGAGAAAGAGGGGAATAAATAAGTTGCAAACTTTACTATAAAAAATGAATCATCCAGCAATCAAAATAGCCTATATTAGCCTGATTGAAACTATAAAAAGAGTCAGCATGGATTCAAAACAGCGTCCGACCATCATCGGCAATATTCCCAAACTTCCAGCCAAATGGGCCTTGGTCATTGTGCCTTTTATCTTGTCCTGCCTGATGAGTGGAATTATTTCCATGATTAACATGCTGCGCAATCTGGGCTGGATTGAGGGCTTTATGGCCCTCTGGTTTCATAACTGGATGATTTCCTGGGCGATTGCTTTTCCGATTGTGGTAACGCTTTTGCCTTTTGTACGCAAATTTGCCGGATTGCTGGTCGATATGTCAGGAAATCAGCCACCCAAATAATTGTTTTCTATCAATGAGAATTAAGAAAGAAGTTTTAGAAGGTAAAAAGCATTCGCTAACAGATGAGTTCTATAGCTGAAAAAACCAACTAAATCAGATGCTCGACTGCAGCGCGGATGATCCCAAGGATCAGACCAATACAGGCCCCGACCACGACACCATTGACCCGGATCATATGCAGGTCACCACCGACTTCGTTTTCAATCTTGTCGATCATCTCAGTCGAATCCCATTCATGAATACGTTCACTGATAAAACGGATCACTTTCTCACTGTACTGGTCACTCAAATCGACAGCGATACCACTGAGACGGTTATTCAGCAACTCACGCACTGAAGTATTTGAAATAATATTTTCACCGACTTGCTGAATGGCGACTCGCAGATTCTCCGCAATCCCCGAATCCGACTTTTGCAAATCTGCTTTGATGGCATCGCATAAAATGACCACTGCACCACTGATAAAATTTAGCACTTGCGGACTGTCAAGCAGGGCATCTTTAGTTTCATTCAGTCGCTGGCTGGCCATACTTTCAGAATCTGCCAATTGCTGCATCAATTCTTGAGCTGTTTCTTCAATTTTAAGCCGCCACGGATGGTCGGGATCTGCCAGCATGGCTTCCACCCGCTGAATCACCGAATCGATACTGCGTTGCTGCACATCAATACCGATCCAGCTGGCGCCTTTGGCCAGACGCCAGACGCCCATTTCCTTGAATAAAGTGCGGGTCAGCTCACGGGTCTGTTCCGGATTTGAAGTCATCCAGGCATGCACCACATCCAGGCCACGTTGCAGCACATCCTGATGGAAATCATTTTCCAAAATAGCGCGCAGCATTTCGCTGGCCAGGGTATTGATCTGGGTGTTTTTGACCCATTGCACACTGTTGCTCTGGATAAACCCGGCGATCTGTTCCTGCCCGACAAATTCAAATACTTTGGGTACGGTCTGCTGAATCACTTGTATGACTTGGGCATTATTCTGCGGATTGGCCAGCCAGCGGCCGGCAGCCAGACTTAAGTCCGTACTAGCCAGACTGCGCTGCACAATTTGCGGGGAAAGGAAATTTTCCTGCACAAAGCGCCCCATAGATTCGGCAATCCGGGCTTTATTGCGTGGAATAATTTCAGTATGGTCACGTAAAAATTTTGGAATCGGTAGCCGGCCAAAAGGATTGCGGAACAGCACGGTAATTGCATACCAGTCCGCCAGACCACCGACTACACCTGCTTCGGCAGAGAGCATCAGAATATGAATCAGCCAGACATATTCAGGCAGCAGTTTGGCAGTAATCATCAGCGCCAGCCAAGCCAGTACTGCGACAACCAGTGCAATGGTCGCAAAACGTTTACTGCGTTGTAAGCTTGGTGACGGCTGCTCTTTCTGCATAAATCATCCTGTTATTGAGGCGTGGCCGGCTGTGGTTGGAGTACTTGGCCGGATGGACTTACTCCATATTTAGCGCCAAGTGATTGTAAAATCAAGCGGGCATCAAAAGCATCTTTCGGCTCCTGACCGGCTTTAAAGCACTCAATGGTATAAGCGACCTGGGCAGGATCTAAAGTGACAGTATAGGGGTGGTCATAGAATGGATCGGGCCAGAATCCCGGATAACGGCGGGAATAACCATAAGGACGATAATAGCCGTATGGATAGACACTAGGCGCTGGATAGACAATTGCCTGACGTGGAGGTTGCTGGCTACGATTACTTGGATCGTTCAGTACCCGGAAAAACTGAAAGCCATTTTGTACCGTAGTTTGAGCGGCTTTCAGCAGGGTAATTTCTTCGGCTGTACCGAAACTCATATTAGGTCGCGCCTGAAAACTGATGCGATAAGTGTTGGCATTCAGCGGAGTGGTGCTGTACTGGCCGAGCTGGTCAAAGGTCAGCGGCTTGGACGGTATCGTTGCACAACCGGAAAGCAGGGCGGTCGTCGCAAGGGTCAGGGCAATGACGGTTTTTTTCATCTTCGTTCTCCTGATAGGATGATCCAGCGAGTTACAGACCTCTAGAAGCTGCTATCTGGCTGGGTCAGGAAACTCAATTCTTCCTCGGTGGATTCACGGCCCAGAATCTGGTTGCGATGTGGGTAGCGTCCGAAACGGTCAATAATGATTTTATGCTTGATTTCATATTCGAGGTTTTCTGGATTGCCGAGTCGCTGAAATAATTTTAGCGCAAATTCATGTATTAATTTAGATTCGCTATGCATGAAAGGCATATAAAGGAAGGAACGTTGCTCCGGGCTCAGCTGTTTGTCCAGATCCTGGCTGATGGCTTCCTGAGCCAGTGCCAAAGCCAGACTATCCTGAGCAAAAGCACGCGGCGTATCCCGAAAAATATTGCGTGAAAACTGGTCCAGAACAAGGATTTCTGCCAGTCGGCCGTCAGCATTCTTACGCCATGACCATAGTTCAGCTTTACTGGCTTGTTCCAGAATATCGCCAAATTTTTCCTTCAAACTTTGGTCGAACTGGTCACTTTTGGCAAACCAGTTGGGTTGCGTTTCAGGACTAAACCAGAAGTCTAAAATATCTTGATAATTCATAATGTTTACAATTTATTAGCATTTATTTGTCAATAAAATCACAAATTTCACATGTCTTATAGAGAAACTTTGTGTTAAAAATTTGCCCAACTAAAAATCAATGGTTTGCTTGAAAACTAGGCAGGGCAGCATGTGCTGTCTGGAAATCGCGGTATACTAAGCTAAACCGATGATTCTATTTTAATAGTTACCCCCATTAAGCGAGATTGTAATGAGTCAACCTGAATCGACTGCCCATGATGTATTACCGGAATGGGTAGATTCGTCGCTCATCAAAGGAATGCTGCGCGGTATCGAGCGTGAGAGCTTGCGTATGCAAAGCAATGGTTTCCTGTCGCAGGAACCGCATCCTCATGCCTTAGGTTCAGCTCTGACACATCCGCATATTACGACCGATTATTCTGAAGCCTTGATGGAGTTTATTACTCCGCCGAAAGAGAGTATTACTGAAGCTCTCAACTATCTGACTGATATTCATGCCTTTGTACACCGTCATCTGAAAAATGATGAAAAGCTCTGGCCGATGTCTATGCCATGTATGCTCGACAGTAAGGATGAAAATATTCCATTGGCGCAATATGGCAGTTCCAATATTGGCTTATTTAAAACGCTGTATCGTCATGGTTTAGGCGTGCGTTATGGCCGTCGTATGCAGACCATTTCCGGGGTTCACTATAATCTGTCTTTCCCGGATCATTTCTTTATAGCGCTCCAGGAACAGGAAACTGATGAAGAGCTGCGCGCTTTAAGTCTGCAGGATTATCGCAGCCATCGTTATATGGGGCTGATCCGTAACTTTATTCGTTTAACCCCATTGGTGATTTTCCTGGTTGGTGCCAGTCCAGCCGTTTGCCAGTGTTTTATGACTGGACGTGATCACCACTTATTCCCGCTGGTACGCGGTACTTTATATACGCCTTATTCGACTGCATTACGAATGGGACGCTTTGGCTACCAGAATTCAGCGCAGAAACAGCTGGGTATTCACTACAATAATCTGCAGGATTATCTGGAAGGTCTGCAAAAAGCGGTCAGAACACCGTACAAACAGTTTACCCGTCTGGGTCTGGATGATGCCAATGGTCAGCCAATTCAGATCAATGACCATGTGCTACAGATTGAAAATGAATACTACAGTCTGGTGCGTCCAAAGCAGGTACCTAAAGAAGGTGAAACTCCATCGCAAGCCTTGCAAAATCGCGGGATCGGCTATGTTGAGCTGCGTGCTGTAGATGTCAATCCGTATAGCGCGATCGGGATCAATGAAGATACTGCCGGCTTCCTGGAAGTAGTGGCACTGTACTGCTTATTGCAAGACAGCCCGGCATTGCTGGATGCCGAACAGGAAATCATTGACCAGAATCAGGCTGAAGTGGTCAATCGTGGCCGCGCCTATAACGCTGCGATTATGGAAAATGGCCAGCGCTATATGATTGAAGACTGGTGTAATTTACATTTGCAACGTATGCAGCCACTGGCTCAATTGCTCGATCAGGCTTATGAAACTGATCTATATAGCAATGCTATGCAAGCCATGCAGATCCGTGTCGATGAAGTTGATGCGACCTTGTCAGCCCTGATTGTCGGAGATATTCGTAGCCACAGCAGCATGTGGCAGTTTGGTCAGCATTTGGCCCATCAGCATAGCAATCTCTATGAATCACATCGATTAAGCAAAGAAACACTTAAATATTTCAATGAATTGTCACAAAAGTCATTGCAGCAACAACAGCAGCTCGAGCAAGATAACACGATCAGTTTTACTGAATATTTAGCCCAATATCGATAATAAATAAGAGGATTAACCATGCAATGGGGTTATCGCTTCGTGAGTGGTGTGTTGTTTTTGGCATCTATTGCCGGGATGGCATTTGCTTTATATCTTGAGCATGGACAGGGCCTGAACCCTTGCCCATTGTGTGTGTTTCAACGAATCGGATTGATCGGACTAGGGATTATTTCCCTGATTGCGTTGCTGCATAATCCGAAATCCAATGCCATGAAGCGCGTATATGCTTTCTTAGGCTCGCTGAGTATCTTATGGTCAGTCGGTGTCGCTGCACGGCATGTCTGGCTACAGAACCTGCCCCCAGATCAAGTGCCGAGCTGTGGCCCAGGTCTGGATTACTGGCTGGAAACTTTGCCGATGAAATCGGTATTACAGCAGGTGCTCAATGGTTCAGGTGAATGTGCCGCTATTGACTGGACTTTCTTGGGGCAATCTTTACCAGTCTGGTCATTGGTGTTCTTCAGTATCTTATTGCTGATTAGCCTGTGGCAGTTATTCCGCAAATATCAGACTGCGCCCGTCAAACGCCTAAGAGATAAATACTGATTTTCAAAATTGGAATCAAAAAAGCCAGTCTACAGACTGGCTTTTTTTTATCACTCTCTTAGAGGCGAACCAAATTTTTCACCTTCAATCAGGTTAGGGCAATGCCTTCAATACTGTCCAGATCGGTCACGTATTCATGAATTTGCGTATAGGTTTCATCTTCCACACTTGGATAGAACCAGCGCACAATCTGTTCGGCCACCAGTGGATGATACTGAATTTCAAAATGATTCAGTCCATAGAAAATCGCCTTATGTGCGTCGGGTACTTTCAGATCAAAACGCGGATGGGGATGTTCGCCCAAGGCACTTTTGACACTGACCAGATAATCACCGATCACATTAAGCGTTTTGTTGGTATGGTGTTCAAACTCGATCGTACCTGCCACCAGATAGGCATCAATATGCGCAGGAATCGGGGCTGGTTTACGGTTGTCGTCCATAAAGCCAATCCGTACCGGATTATGTTCCCAGTCATCATCCCGGACGCTGCCATGACGTAAGTCTAGAATTCCGTTACTGCGAATATTCACCACATGTCCCACAATTTTCACTAAAGGAAAATGTCCGAGCTTTTCCTGCAAACTAAAACCAAAACGTTCCAGTACCGCACCATGATGCGGTGAGCCCAGACAGACCAGATTTTCTACCATCGGAATCCAGTCATAGACATTTTGTTTGCCATAGAACAAGGCGCTGCGTGACACCAGACCGCCCATACTGTGTCCGATCAGATCAATACTGGTAATTCCTGGATTACGTTTGACCAGATCCTGCAAGGCATTGGCCAGACTGCGGCCATTGGCTGAAATGCGGCGTCCGGTATTGTAGTTCAGGTACAGCATGGTGTTATGGTCACGCTGTGCCAGTAATTTTTCTCCAATGCCCGGATATTTGCGGGTTGACCAGTCCAGATGGTTCATGCACAGACCATGCACAAATAGGGTAATGCGTCCGGTTAGCTCACCTTGTTGCAGAGAACCATAATGATCGTAAATGAGCATCGGCAGGGCGAGAGGATTCTGATATTTCAGCAGATAATCGCCAATAATCCCGTTCAGGGCACTGACCATAAAATGCATGGTCGGGGTCAGAGGTTTATTATGTAATTTTGGAAATCTTTCAATAATACGGCGCAGTCCAGGCGCAATCAGGGTATTGCCATAATGAAAGATCATGTCATAAGACATTTGATACAGACGTACGATATAAGGAATATTCTGGAAAGTTTTGGAATTTTTTTCACTCAGCCCGAATACGCTCATTAAAATTTCACGCTGAATCGATTTAATCAGCTCCTGTACTACATCACTAAAGCGCATGGTGACCAATTGTGCCAGGCCTTCCAGGACATCTGCCTGGCTAAGCGGAGTTCGATCCCATCGACAATAGGTTTCATGCAATGGCGTTAAACTTGGCATTTGATCCTATCCTTTATATGAGCCGTAGACATCTTTCTTTTTTGAGCACTTCGCGGTATAAATTCTTTTTTTCAGTATTCTTGATTCTCAATTTATTCGGAATACTCTTAAAATAGCGAGAATTGCATAACATTAAAGGCTTTTTTGTCAGACAATTTAAGCAATTAAGTGGTTATAAAATGAAGTGTATTTCACACTTTTAAATTAAATTTTGACATTTTGTTTGTTTTTATTGATTGCCGATGAATATCATTTACCTGCATGGGTTCAAGAGTAGTAGCAGCTCAATTAAAGGCCAGTTATTGGAACAATACTGTGCCAAGTACCCAGATATTCAGGTGCATTTACCGGATTTAAACATGCCGCCGATGGCTGCAATTCAGAAGATTGCTAAATTGATCCAGTCGATGGATCAGGTGGCATTGGTCGGCAGTAGTCTCGGGGGATTTTATGCGACATATCTGGTCGCTCAAGCGCATGTGCCGGCTGTACTGATCAATCCGGCAATGCGACCATGGCAGCTGTTTCGTGAACTGTTTGATGATGAATTGCCCCTGCAGGTTCATCCGAACTGGTGCCTGAATGACGCAGATCTTGGCCAGCTCGAAGCCATGGCGCTACCAACTGCACAAGATGCAGACAAAATGTTAGTGCTGTTACAACAAGGCGATGAAGTTTTGGATTATCGTGAAGCACATCGCTATTATAGTTCAGCTCGTCCACCTGCACTGCTGATGACCGAGGCCAATGGCAGCCATGGCATGGATGATTTTGCGGAGAAAATTCCGCTGCTCTTACAGTTTTTATCCGACTGCATAAAAAAGGAAACCGAATAACGTGTCTCAATATACGGCTCAATCTCTTGAAGTTTTATCTGGTCTAGATCCGGTCCGTCGTCGTCCGGGCATGTATACCGATACCTCTCGTCCAAACCACTTGGCGCAGGAAGTGATTGATAATGCGGTCGATGAGGCACTGGCGGGACATGCCAATAAAGTCACGGTCACGGTGTATAAGGATGGTTCATTATCGGTTGAAGATAATGGCCGTGGTATGCCCGTCGATATTCATCCGGAATATGGTCAGAGCGGGATTGAAATTATCCTGACCAAATTGCATGCCGGTGGTAAGTTCAGTACTGATAACTATCAATTTTCTGGCGGTCTGCACGGGGTGGGGATCTCGGTCGTCAACGCGCTTTCTAGCCGCGTAGAAGTTGAAGTTCAGCGTCACGGTAACCTGTATAAAATGGCCTTTGAAAATGGCGAACCGACTGCACCACTAGAAGTGCTAGAAGGTAAGGCACCGAAACGTGCCACAGGGACAACTGTTCATTTCTGGCCGGAAACCAAATATTTCGATTCTCCAAAATTCGCGCTTAAAGCCTTAAAACATAACTTAAAAGCCAAAGCGGTATTGGCTGCTGGTCTGCAAATTAACTATATCGACCAGATCAATGATGAAAAGATCACCTGGCAGTTTGAAAATGGTCTGGTCGACTATTTGATGGACGAGCTGGAAGACCGTGAAATCATTCCGGCTCCTGCTTTTGTGGCGACAGGTGATGCTGAGCGTGCCAGTGCAGAATTTGCCATCTGCTGGAACGTGGAAGGTGGAGAAAGTATTCAGGAATCCTACGTCAACCTGATTCCAACCGCACAAGGCGGTACTCACGTGAATGGCTTACGTTCAGGTGTGACCGATGCCATGCGTGAGTTCTGTGAGCTGCGTAACCTGTTGCCACGGAATATGAAACTGTCTGCAGAAGATGTCTGGGATGGGGTGAACTATATCCTGTCACTGAAATTCCAGGAGCCACAATTCTCTGGTCAGACCAAGGAACGTTTATCTAGCCGTGAAGCCTCCGGCATTGTGCAGAATATTGCCAAAGATGCGTTTGCGCTATGGTTAAACCAGAATTCAGACATCGCTATGCAACTGGCGGAAATGGCCATTTCCAAAGCGGGTCGCCGTCTAAAAGCGGCCAAGAAAGTTGAACGTAAGAAAATTGTCGCTGGTCCGACTTTACCTGGGAAACTGTCAGATTGTGTGGGACATGATCTGGATCAGTCTGAACTGTTTATTGTGGAAGGGGACTCTGCGGGCGGCTCGGCCAAGCAGGCACGTGACAAGAATTTCCAGGCGATCATGCCGATTCGCGGGAAAATTTTAAATACCTGGGAAGTCTCTTCGGATGAAGTGCTGGCCTCTCAGGAAGTGCATAACATTGCAATCGCGATTGGGGTCGATCCAGGTTCAGATGACCTGTCTGAACTGCGTTATGGCAAGATCTGTATTCTTGCCGATGCCGACTCGGATGGCTTGCATATCGCGACTTTGTTATGTGCGCTGTTCGTAAAACACTTTCCGATTCTGGTCGAAGAAGGGCATCTGTTTGTGGCAATGCCACCCTTATTCCGTATCGATGATGCTAAAGATGTGCACTATGCGCTGGATGAGGATGAACTGGAAAGCATCCTGAAAAAATGCAAAACCAAGAACCCGCAAATCACCCGATTCAAAGGTTTGGGTGAGATGAATGCCAGCCAGCTCCGTGAGACCACTTTGGATCCAAATACTCGCCGTCTGGTGCAACTGGATCTGGATGATGTACACCTGACTTCAGGCTTACTGGATAAACTGTTGGCCAAAAAACGGGCCAGTGACCGTAAAGACTGGCTGGAACAGAAAGGTAACCTGGCGGATATCGTTGTTTAAGTATATTTCTAATATGCATTTAAAAAGTCCGTAATCGCGGGCTTTTTTAACAACTCAATTTAGGACTCAACTTTTAAATAGTGTCCATCTGCATAGACATTATGTCCAAAGCCACAACCTGAACTGCCACTGTCCTGTTTTAAAATTACCTGCTGCCCCTGTTTAGGATCAAAAGCAAAATTGAGATTAATTTTGCAGTCATCTGATCGATAGGTCGTTTGGGTTTTATTAACAGGCATTGTGGTTTCAAATTCACCTATATTTGGACCATAAATCATGCTATTTAGTCCCATATAGAGGCCATTAAAATGAATCTGATAAGAATTTTTAATCCGTTTGACTTGAATGGTATTCCAGTGACCGAAGCCAGCATGCTGTATATAGATGCCAGCCAAGTTTTGAGTTTTTTGCGGGGAAGGAAGCTGTTTTAAATTAAATTGACTGCTTTTGGCTTGAGGAAAGACTGAGAACCAGGCCCGTGCCCATTGTGGCTTTCCTGATTTAAAATAGCTTAAGCCAATATTATTAAAAGCAGTGGCAATGGCATTTTCGGAAAAAGATACACCACTGTTTTCACTATGCATCTCACAAAAAGCAGACCAGGAAGCTTGCTGTTGAAATTGTCCTAGCGCATTTTGATACTGTTTCTGATCATAAAATTTTCTTCCCGAGTTGGCATAGCTTTTCACCTTGGCACATTCGGATCGGAGTTCAGCTTCAAAGTCTGAATTGGCGAAACTGAAACTACTCAGGGGGAGAATACTGATAAAGATAAACCATTTATTCATAATTTTACTCAACTGACATTATTCTGGTTTTAATAGAAAATTTTATCTCTACGCAATTTTTCTAACAGATTATTGATCTAATTAGATTAAGTTTTACATAAAAAATAAAATATTTTGGTTTAATTCAGGTTGAGTTGCATCAATACCAGATCGCGCCATTGTCCAAATTTCTGTCCAACTTCCGGCATATAACCGGTTTGTTTAAAACCTAATTTCTCATGTAAGGCAATTGATGCATGATTTTCATGGTCAATGGCACCGACCATGACATGGATAGCATTTTGCCGCGCATGTTCAATCAGCTTGAGCATCAAAGCTTTACCCAGACCTTGCCCAATAAAGTCTGCATGAATAAAGACAGAATGTTCAACAGTGTGTTTAAAGCCCTGAATGGGTCGAAATATAGAATAATCCGCATAACCTGCAATTTGCCTGGATGCTGAATGCTCAGCTACTAATAAAGGAAATTGCTGAGCATTTAATTCATTCAGCATGTTCTGAAAATCCTGGATCGTTTTTGGCGTGCTATTCCAGGTTGAGGTTCCGTATAAGATTTCAGCATTGTAGATCGGGAGTAGATGTTCCAAATCTTGAATTTGAGCAGGACGAATAACAAAGCTCATAAGCAGATGCCAAAAAAGAAAGAGAATATCTAACCATAACCTGAATTTAGGCAATAAAAAAGCAGAACCGAAGTCCTGCTTTATTCATTCTAAAAACTTAGAAGTGGTATTTAACTAATGCGCTGACATCGTGTTGATCAACATCAGTACCGAATTTGTTATTCCAAACAGAATGTTCAATACCAAGGTAAAGTTTAGTCTCAGGAGAGATATGCTTACCAACGTTCCATTTATATTGTGAAGTCCAGTTCAATTCGCTTTTGTGATCAGGACCTTCAGCGGTTGACCAGTCCAGGAAAGCATCTGCCAGGAACTCTTCGCCACCAATTTTAAATGGAACTGCATAAGTGATCGTCATTTGATAATCGTCTTTTTGCAGGTCATTGTCAGCTTTGTAGAAGTTAATATTCGCATAGCTAGTATATGGAATATCAAGTGCAAAACCGATCCCGTATAGGTAGTTATTAAAGTCACTCGCACCGCTATTGCCTTCCCAAGTAGTCGCAATAAGCACGTCTTTAATTGGGCCAAGCTCAAGCTTTTGACCAGTGACTGCACCTAAACTTAAACGCGGTGCAACTTCGAAGTAAGTTTCATTACCGAAGTCATTATTGGTACGGTCAGCAAAGGCAAAGATATCACCATATTTTAAACCAGCTGCATATTCAGCCGTAATGGTTGATTGATCAATTTTTTCATTACCAGCTGCAAATGGTGCTTTATAGTTTTCACCATATAAAGCTGACAGACTAAAATCCTGCCAAACTGCTGCCTGAGTGAAAGCTGCTGTTGAAGCCAATGCACAAAGTGCCGCGATTTGTGTAAATTTCATTTAAATATCTCCCCCGAGAAAGCAGCTTAAGGATACTACAGATTAATAAGTAAAAATAAAGTCAAAATTGATCACTGACAGAAATATTTCATCGTCCTGAGCTGATGATAATTTGAGATATTGGGAGAAGAAGGTTTATAGGATATTTGAAGCGAGTTAAATTTTTATATTTAAATTAATTTTAAGAATTGAGACTCAATTTTGAAGCTGATTAAAGTAATTACATAGATCTTTTATGAACAGGGCAAAGACTGCTTTAATTTTGGGAAGGTCATGTGAATAGTATTTCGATTGTTCCAAATCTGGAAGGTCAATCACGATCCGGTAAGCAGTTGTCACGATCGGTTGTCCTTTTGCTAAAAAAATCAAAATATCACTTGCATATTTTCAAGAGAGGACCGATATTCGAAGTATAGGAACACGGTTCTGCAGACTCAAAAATGTGTTCATCATTCAATCTGGAGGGTTTTATCCAAAGCGATTTGAAGATTTGAAATGCAATATAAAACAGCAAGCTATACACGTGCCAAGATAAAAATTCTGCACTAAAAAGTTAAAATGATTTGAGGATGGTATTTTATGAACATTGAACTCCGTACCGATAAAAACATTCGCAATAGTGATCGTCTAATTACTTACGTTCGTACCGAATTAAATCAGGAATTTCAGCGCCACAGTGAGCGTATTACCCATTTCTCAGTGCATCTTAGCGATGAAAATGCCGCCAAAGGAGGCGATGATGATATTCGCTGCATGATCGAAGCACGTCCTGCCGGCTTGAAGCCAATTGTCGTGAACCATCATGGTCATAATGTTGATACTGCCATTCATGGTGCCATCGACCGTTTAAAACGCAGTCTGGAACATGTGATTGAGAAAAAAGATAACGTACGTAGCACTCCGCTAAAACTTGCGGAAGAAGATACGGGTACAGATCTAGAACAATAAATAATTCGCAGATGAAAAAGGCCCCTACGGGGCTTTTTTCAATTTTAGATAAAATAAACGAATGAGAACAAAACAAATCCCGCTTTATTCGGCATAATAGTGAAAAACGAATTTGAAGTGAGCTCCATCATGTTAACTGCGCAACAACAGCTTTTTGTGCAAGCACTCGAAGAACTCAATCTGGGTCAGGTCAAACAGCTTTTGGCAGATGGACTTAACCCGAATTTTATTGATCTGGAAAAAGGCCCAGTTATTTCCATCTGGTCAGATGGCCTGTTCAAATGGTGGGAAGAAGTCTGCGAAGCTTATGAAGCGGGCAGTCCCTTAACTGCTGAAGAAAAACAGCAACGTCTGGATGTACATTTACAGATTCTGGAAGCGCTGATCCAGGCCAAAGTCAATTTGCATCTTTGGGATGCTGAAGAAGTTTATGGCCCGCTTTGGGATGCGGCCAGTGCAGCCTGTGTACCTGCAGTGCAGCGCCTATTAGAAGAAAAAGTCAATCCGAACAGCAAGGATGAAGAAGGATTAACCATTCTGTCATCGATTAGTGATTTATTCTTTGATTGTGATTTTGATGAAATTAACTGGGCAGAAGCACTGGAAGAAGAAAAACAGACCCTAGAATTATTGCGTAGTCATGGCGCAAAAATGACCAAGGAATTACATTAAATTTTAAGAAAGAGCTCCAGCAAGATGAAGACAACTTTAAGAATATTGGGTTTGATGGCACTGACGGGTGTCAGTGCACAGCTTTGTGCAGCGGTAGAGTTTGACCGACCAGGTGAAGGTCTGGGCACTAGTACAGTTCCAGTGGGTCAGTTAGCTTGGGAACAGGGTTTACCGAGTTTCTCTTATAGCGAAGCGACTGTGGATGGAAGCAAGCTGAAACAAACCACTTTAAATGCCGACGTCTTGTTGCGTACCGGTTTGACTGATGATCTGGAATTACGTTTAGGCTGGGCCGGTCCGGCCTGGTCACAAACCAAGTTCAATAGCCAGACTGAAGAGGATGATGGTCTAGGCGATGTCAGTATTGGCCTGAAAAAAGCCATTGATCTGGATGATGAAAAACTCAGTATGGCGTTGATGGCTGAAGCCATTATTGCCACAGGTAATGCTAATTTTAGCAATGAAGAAGATATTTACAGTCTGAGCTCAGCAGTTGCTTATCAATATAATGATTTGGTGAATACTGCACTGACCATGCGTTATGAATGGCAGGATAGCAACTGGGCGATTACTGCGATTCCGACTTTAGGCTATCAGATTGCTGATCGCTGGTCAGGTTATTCGGAACTGATTTATCGCAAAGCCGAAAGTCAGGATAATGAATATGCGCTAGGCACTGGTGTCATGTATGCATTGAATGATCAGGTACAACTTGATGCCAGTATCGGGGTGGATCTGGAAGGCCAGAATAAAGGTTACTTCTCAGGCTTGGGCGTATCGTTCCTATTCTAAGCTGCTCTTATTTCGATATGACCAAAGCACTTCAGTTTAAGATCGGGAGAAAAGTATTTTCTCCAGTCTTATTGGGCACAGTGTTGCTTAGCAATATTGCTCAGGCAGAAGCGCCCTTATTGTCGCCTGAGCAGGCTTTTCCTCTGAGTATCAGTTCAGTCACTCAGCAACAGACTGAACTTAGCTGGGAAATTCCACAAAACTATTATCTTTATCAGCATAAGGTAGAGCTAAAGCAGGGAAGTCAGCCGATGACCTTGCAACTACCACCCGCTGAAGATCTATATGATGAAAACTACGGTCATACCCAGGTTTATTATCAGCAATTAAAAGTTCAGATTCCGACACAGGCGGGTCAAACTTATCAGGTCAGCTGGCAAGGCTGTGCCAAAGACCGGCTTTGTTACCCACCCCAAACCGTTGAATTCAAAACTGACCTATCTGGTCTGGTGCAATATGAATCTACTGGCTCGGGTAATAAACGGTTACTGGATCTAAGTAGCTCTTCCTCACAGCACAATCGAATTCTGGAAAATTCTGCTGATGATCTAGAATCAGGAAATACAGACAGTAAAATCGTTGAAGTCATTTCTACACGATCCAGCAGCGACTCAGCACAGGATCAGCAATGGTCTGCACGTCTCGCTGAAAGTTCGCTGGCTTATGGATTATTGTTATTTTTTGGCTTGGGTATTTTGCTGGCATTTACGCCATGCTCTTTGCCGATGCTGCCAATTTTAACTTCATTAATTGTTCGTGATAGCAAAGGCATCAAGGCCTGGATGATTGCCCTAAGCTTTGTAAGCAGTATGGCCGCAGTCTATGCGGTATTAGGCTTGATCGCGTCTTCAGCCGGACTCAACTTTCAGCGCTGGTTACAGCAACCTGCCACCCTGATGGCATTTAGTGCATTATTTGTGGTATTTGCCCTCAACCTGTTTGGCCTGTTTGAAATTAAAATGCCACAGCGTCTGACGCAACGTCTGGACCGGGTTCAGGCGATGCAGCAAGGGGGAACTCTGGTTAGCGCTGCGATCATGGGATCTGTTTCTGCCTTGCTGGTTGGGCCTTGTATGACGGCACCATTAGCCGGTGCTTTATTATTTATTTCCCAGACTCAGAACCAGTGGCAAGGCGCAGTGCTGTTGTTTACGTTGGGTTTCGGTATGGGCACCCCGTTGCTGCTGGCCAGTATTATGGGGGCACGTATTCTACCTCGAGCCGGGCACTGGATGAATCAGGTGAAAGTGCTCTTTGCTTTCATTATGCTAGCTTTGGCCTTGTATTTTATTCGTCCGCTGATTTCAGAAGCGGCATTGCAGTGGCTGTCGCTAGGGCTGGGCTTAAGCTTTGTTGTTTATGTTCTGGCACGATTATTCTGGAAAAATACCGGACTGCGCTGGCTCTATATCATCTGTTTGGCTATTGCAGTGCCTTATATTACATATAGTCAGTATCAGCATAGTCAGCGTTTTTTTGTTGAAACTGCCCAACAACAGGGGAGTTGGCATATAGCAAAAACAGCCACTGAATTTGAACAGTTACTGGCTACAGTACCGAAAGGGCAGAAGGTCATTATTGATGTCTATGCTGATTGGTGTGTGGCCTGTCAGCCGATTGAACATAAAGTATTAAAGGCAGCTGCTGTCCAGCAGGCCTTAGCTCCTTATTTTCTGATCAAGCTTGATCTTAGTCAGTATGATGCTACGCATCAGGCTTTACTTAACCGATGGGAAATTCTGGGACCACCGACCTATTTATTTCTTGATAATAAGCAGCAGGAGATTCGCAGCTTACGTTTGACTGGCGCATTTAGTAAAGCAGAATTATTGGCACAGCTACAGCGTTTAGAACAGCTCTAGCATTCACTTTAAAGCTTTTCTGTTACATGCTTTAAAGCGAATAAGGCCGATAAAAATATCAGGCTGGTTGAACTTTCAAAGGTTCCAGATAAGATTTCACTTGATTCCGTCCACTAGCTTTGGCCTGATAAAGGGCTTGATCGGCCTGGCTTAAAAGTTGTTGCGGGCGTAATTCAGGTTTTGAAATAGCAATACCAAAGCTGGCAGTCACTGGGATCAATTGTCCTTCATCACTAAAAATTTGTAGTTGCTGGATCGCACTTCGGCAACGTTCTGCTACCTGCTGAGCTTTTTCCAGGCTAGAATTATTCAAAACCAGAATAAATTCCTCACCGCCGAACCGTCCGACGACATCACTTTCACGCAATTGCTGGTTCAGTACCGCACTAACTTGTACCAGTGTTTCATCGCCCTTGTGATGTCCATAGTAATCATTGATCTTTTTGAAATGATCCAGATCCAGCAGCACCAGGGCATAGTTAAAAGTCGCAGTACTATTTAACTGATCCAGACATTGATTAATGCTACGGCGATTAAACAGATTGGTCAGAGGATCAATCTGGCTGAGATGGTTAATCAGCTGTTCGCGATAGCGCCATTGACTGAGTAAAATCTCAAATAAAATCATGCAGACAGCAAGAATCGGCAGGATAAAATACAGCATTGATAACAGCCAGAAGCTATTATGGAAAAACTGGTCCTGAATATTAAAAAGTGGTGAATAAGGCAGTTGTTGGTTAAGGCTTAGATAGGCACAAGTCACCAGAAACAGGGAGGCCGGAATCAGCATGCTATAGACCAGTCTCCGGTGAAACAGGACTAGACCTACCGTCATCAGGCAAACATAGGCAATTGTGGCTACCGGGCTGATCACGCCCACGATATACGCATCCCGACACAGGGAAACCACAAAGATACCCACTGCCAGATAGGGAAAATATCGTTCTATCAGTGCATTGCCCTGAAATTTATAACAGGGATAAATCAGAAGAACCAGCGCCAGTAAAAATAGGCCATTCATGTGAATCTCTGAACGAACGACATCAATATGGACATGCTGCCAGTATTGCGGATGTGACAGGACAAACAGGTCCCAGCTTAGCCAGCTGATATGTATGCCACAGCCAAGTGCCAGCATCAGGATACACTTTTTCAAAATCCCCCAGTTCATCACTACTTCATCTTCGATCAGATATTTCTTGAGTCGATGATTCTGGAATTTTTGTAATACTGCTGACATTCGCTTCATACAACAGGTCTGACCTTTATTGTTATTGCTAAGTTTTTAAAAGATGGAAAAATATTGCTTTAATTATTTACAGAAATATAACATAAAATTAATTCATTGATAATCAGTAATATTTATCAAAAATTAAAAAAAGGAGAAAAATTAAGCTGGAAATTTATTGTTCTAAATACGCAATGAAGTGTTTTATTTAAACCCATTATTTCATTATTTAAAGTTTATTAAGCTATGTCCATTCCCGAACAATGAACGGACCAGATTAAGCAATGAAAATTTTACAGATTGATTCCAGTATTTTAGGTGATGCCTCTATTTCCCGTCAGTTGACTCAAGCTATTGTGGGACAGCTTCAACAGAAACATGGTGAGGCTGTTGAGCTTGAATATCTGGACTTGGCTGCACAGCCGATTCCACATTTAACTGCCGAAATTTTGATGGGTCAAAATCTTGAGCAGGCGGCTTTAGGAGAACAGATTTTACAGCAGTACTTACAGGCGGATATCGTGGTGGTTGGGGCCGCTATGTATAACTTCAGTCTACCTTCTACCTTAAAAGCCTGGATTGACCGCATTAGTGTGGCAGGGCGTACTTTTAAATATACAGAAAATGGCCCAGTGGGTCTGGCAGGTGAAAAGAAAGTCTATATTGCCAGTAGCCGCGGTGGTGTTTATGGCGAACAAAGCCCAGTCGATTTCCAGGAAGCTTTCCTGAAAACTGTATTTAACTTTACTGGCGTAACTGATGTGCACGTAATTCGCGCTGAAGGCGTCAATATGGGTGATGTAGCGAAACAGCAGGCAATTGAAACTGCGATGGCGCAGGTAAGCCAGATCTAAAATTCGATAGAAAATGAATGAACAAAAAAAGGTCAGCAATCGCTGACCTTTTTTATGGCTTCTTTTAAATTTCTAGTCTTGATCCAGACGATGAGCAAATTCTGAAAGATCCGCTAGCGCTTGTCGAGCCTCTTCAAACCAGGCACTAAACATCTGAAAGTTATGCCACATCCCGGTATATATCTTGAATTCAACCTCGACACCAGCCTGTTCCGCTTTTTCCTTGAAGCGTGTGGCATCATCCAGCAGAATTTCTTTAGATCCCACCTGTATATGCATCGGTGGCAAACCACTGAGATCGGCAAAAAATGGGGAAATTTCCGGATCGCCACGATCCATTGTACTCGGTACATAATACTGAATCCCGGTTTTCAGGGTTTCAATCGACAGTAGGGCATCATGTTTCTGATTATAGCGTAGTGATTCACTGGTCAGGGTCAGATCAAGGAAAGGGGAAAGTAGAATCAGTCCACTCACCTGTGGTAGGTCTTCCTGCTGTAACTTGAGTGCCAATGCCAATGCCAGATTAGCACCACACGAATCTCCGGACAGAATAATATCCTTGGCCTGAATGCCCTGATCTAATAACAGATTATAGACATCAAATAGGGCCTCCAAAGGTTCAGGATAAGCAGATTCAGGTGCCAGAGGATAATCAATATGCAGTACTTGCATCTGGGTGCGAGCGGCAATCTGGGTCATAAAGGCACGATGGGTATTTAAGGAACCGAGATAAAAAGCACCGCCATGAATATGAAAAATCAGCTGGCTGGATTCCTGTTGCGGCTTGATTTCCTCGGCATGTATACCCGCCAGTCGGAGTGAACGGATTTGTACGGACTTATCTTGCGGAAAAATCTTGCACATCTGCTCCAGTGCGACCCGCAAGGAGCTTGGAGGAAGATTGAACCGACTAGGCGCACGGATGGTCGCTTTTAAAAGACTTTCTGTAATTAATTGTTTCGTCACTGGGCTCATCTTCATCTTCTTTCCATCTTTTTCTGCTTTTATTGATTATGTGGATTATTTACCAACAATATTTACAAGGTTACACTAAATAGTCACAGGTAAAAATTGCAAAAATGTTGTGACTTTTTAATACTACATCGGTCTATCTCAGACTAGGGAAATGAAGAAAAATGAAAAAAATTACGCTAATGTTAGGACTACTCGGCTTATCTGCGCTGGCCAATGCTGCAGATCCCTTAAATGGTACTGTTTGGAAAACGATTGATGATGAAACCAAACAGCCAAAGGCTATAGTAAAATTTACTGAGCAAAAAAATGGGACATTGTCTGCAAGCATCCAATCGGTATTAACACCGGGTGAAGAAAATGCTTGTACAAAATGCGAAGGTCCATATCACAATAAATCGCTGAAAGGTTTAACGATTGTGAAAGGCCTGAAAAATACAGGTGGAACCAGCTATGACAGTGGTTCGATCTTGGATCCAAAATCTGGTAAAACTTATAAGCTGAAAGGCAACCTGACAGATGGTGGCAAGAAGCTTGAGCTGCGCGGTTATATCGGCGTGTCTGCTTTAGGTCGTAACCAAACCTGGATTCGTGCCAAATAATAGATCATGACCGTTCTCTAAAAACTACCATAAAAAAGCCTGACAGAAGTCAGGCTTTTTTTATTCTTCCAGCTCATCTGGGATGATTAGTCTTTTAGCTTTTGATAAGCGGCTTCATCAAAACCAGCGATAAAACCAGTTGCAGTCTGTAATACCGGACGTTTGATTAAGCTGGTATGAGTAGTTAAGGCGGTAATCAGATTATCTTCACTGGCAAGCGCATTTTCCTGTTCTTCTGCAGTGAGTTTACGCCAGGTAGTGCCTTTCTTGTTCAGTACCACATCTTGGCCTAAAGCATCCAGCCAGGTTTTAACCGTATCCGCGTCGATCCCCTGTTTTTTATAATCATGAAATTCGTAAGCCAGTCCCAATTCATTAAGTAAATCAAAAGCTTTTTTCATTGAATTGCAGTTTTTAATGCCATAAATCTTGAGCATGCTCGCTGTATCCCAAACAGTTTATTTATTGATGGCTTAGCTTAGCTGAATTTATGCCGATCGCCTATGTGCTTCCAAGAAGCTTGTTTTTAAGCAATATTTAAAAGACATGTCATTCGATTGACATCGTTTAAGAGCAGAATGGGTATTAAAAAGTAAATGGTAAAGTTTAAGAATAAGAAAAAAATGAAGGTACTGAAATGAGAAAACCCGCATCTAATCATCCTGATTATGCGGGTCTCAATACAACGTCCGTTGTCACATCCATGAAAAACAAGCTAAATCTGATAGTTTGTTTTATTTTCTTCCTACGGCGTCCTGTCCTTATAGTGTCATCCTGACATATCCCTGTGCCGTGTGAGTATCATGCGCTGTTAGGGTCTGAAGATAAACCTGAAAATACGTCATGTAGTGTAGGTAATAAACCTTAATTGAGTGAACGAATGTTCACTCAATCTTTCGGTCAGTTTTAGATTTTATAGTCAATAATCACGGGTGCATGGTCACTAAACCATTCATCTTTATAGACCCAGGCATTTACAGTACGGTCTTTCCAGTCCGGTGAGCAGGCCTGATAGTCAATCCGCCAGCCCACGTTCTTGGCGCGGGCTTGACCACGATTCGACCACCAGGAATATAGCTCGGCTTCTTTACGGACTTCGCGGAACGTATCGACATAACCCAGTTCATCATAGATATGATCCAACCATGCACGTTCATGCGGCAAGCAGCCCGATGCTTTCTGGTTACCGGACCAGTTTTTAATATCGATACGTTTATGCACGATATTGTAATCACCACAGACAATGATGGATTTGTCTTCATCGCGCCATTGTTTCAGGATCTTTTTATACTCTTCCAGAAAGTGATCTTTACGTGCCTGCGCTTCATCGCCCGAAGAACCTGAAGGTAAATACAGCGAACAGATATGTGCTGTTTTTTCCAGACCCAAGTCAAATTCTGCCGAGATAAAGCGACCTTGAGAATCGGCCAGTTCAAAACCCAAACCATCGGTAATGGAAACAAATGGCAGACGGCTGTAAATCGCTGTACCCGCGTAACCTGGACGCTCGGCAGGGAACAGGTGGGTATACCAGCCTTCAGGCTTAAATTTATCAGTCCACTGCGCATGGGTGATCCGGCTTTCCTGCATGCAGATCACATCGGCATCAGACTGTTCGATCCACTCTAGCAAGCCCTTGCTGACAGAGGAACGTAAACCGTTGACATTAATTGAAACGACACGAAGAATTTTTTGATCACCTGGATAGCTACTCTTTGGTATCATGCGCAAGTCTTACCCTTAATTAATGGATTTAGGAGCACCTCATGTCAACGCCAGCTCAGTTTAACCCGCAAGCTTTTATCGAACTCGCATTATCACGTGGTGTGCTTAAATTTGGTGAGTTTACTTTAAAATCAGGACGTGTGAGTCCTTATTTTTTTAATGCTGGCTTGCTCAATGATGGTGAAGCCTTGTCACTACTGGCTTCTGGCTATGCTGCAAAATTAACTGAATGTGACAATGTTGAAGTGATTTTTGGACCAGCATACAAAGGCATTCCTTTTGTAGCAGCTACAGCAGTGGCACTATCGCAAAATCATGGCGTCAGCGTGCCATGGGGCTTTAACCGTAAAGAAGCCAAAGATCACGGTGAAGGTGGTGTGCTGGTCGGTGCTTCAGTGGAAGGGAAAAAAGTCTGGATCATTGATGATGTGATTACAGCCGGTACTGCGATTCGTGAAGTGGTCACTATCCTGAAAAATGCCGGTGCGCAAATTGCTGGTGTACTGGTTGCTCTTGACCGTCAGGAAAAAGGCCAAGGTGAATTATCTGCTATTCAGGAAGTACAAAAAGAGCTGGAAATTCCAGTACATGCACTGATTACTATGAAAGATTTAATGAATTACCTAGATGCAAAAGGCGATAGCGAAGCATTGGCGAAAATGGAAGCTTATCGTGTGAAATACGGAATCTAAAATCCAATTCACCACATGAAGATGTATAAGCCCTAGTAATCTAGGGCTTTACTTTTTATGGGAAGAGAAGTTCTGTTCAGGCGACTGTATTTAAAAGAAATATAAATAATAAGATAGAAATTCTGATCTGGATAAACTTTAAATTTGATAAGTTATATTATCTTCTTCAAAATTAAATTTTATATAAATATTCTTCTCAATATATAAATCTTGATCAAAATTATTTTATCTAAAAAGAACAATATTTTTAAAAGAAACTCATTAAAGCATGAATTAAACCTCATAAAGTCTCTTTACAAATAAAATTAATAAGATAGTTATGGTCATTGTTTACAAATTGTAATCCGCCTATATTAAAATAAACATTAAGTAATTAATTATAAGAATTTCATAATTTTAATTGATTTAAAATAAGAGTACTAGGAATGGATTATTGGAACAGTGTTTTATTTATATCGATTATAACGGTGGTAGGTTTGGCCATTATTGTCATGCTGGTGGGCTACAAGATGTGGAAAAACCTGGTGGTGACTTTACTGATCTCTACAACAATCGGCTTTCTGATCATATGTACTATTAACTTTATCTTTGGTGAAAATCTGAATTTGCCCTGGATTCCTGATCAGAGCTGGCATCATAAAATTACCTTGGAAATTGCCCTAATGAGCTTACTGATTGGCGGAGTCAGTACCTTTATTATTATGCTGGGAACCATGATTTCAAAAAATAATCGTTAAATCATAAAATTAGATGTATTTAGTTGAAAGATAATGCATTTATAAGCAAGGTATTATTATTTTTATTCAGGTTTTAATCAATTTTCTAAACGCGATAAAATACTCAGGGTGAGTATATATACTGATTTGATTTAGAAGATATTAATCCTCGTGTATTTCACATTTTTTGCAGTCCAATAAGACGCCCAGTTTTTCTTTACGGCCTTGTTCGGTCATGACCCAAGGACGGTTTTGCCAAGGTGGATCATGCCGCACATGCTGACCATGACCACAGGCCAGTTCAGCGACCCAATGATTTTCTTCATCCAGATGAAAGCCGACAATTGCCTGCTGCATGATAAATGCTCTTGTTGATTAAAGTATTTAAGCATTTATACAAAATTAGTCATGCAAAATCACCATAAACAAAAGAAACTGCACAGGCTATACTCCTTGCTAATGTATTTTTAAGAAAGAGCACAGAGACATGCGCGTACTTGTTGTGATGGATCCCATCGAAAATGTAAACCTGAAAAAAGATTCAACCATGGCCATGTTATGGGCAGCTGCACGCCGTGGACATGAACTGGGTTATGCATTACAGCAAGATTTATATATCGACCAAGGTAAGGCCTTTGGTCTGATCTCGCCTTTGCAGGTATTTGAAGACTATAACCATTACTACGAACTGGGTGAAAAGAAAAAAGAATCGATTGCGGCTTATGATGTGGTGCTGATGCGTAAAGATCCGCCATTCGACATGAACTTTGTCTATACCACTTATATTCTGGAACAGGCAGAACGTGAAGGAGCATGGATTATCAACAAACCGCAAAGCCTGCGTGACTGCAATGAAAAGCTGTTTGCTACTCAGTTCCCGCACCTGCAAGTTCCGACTTTGGTAACGTCGCAACAAAGCCTGATCCGTGAATTTTTAAAAGAGCATGTTGATGTGATTGTAAAACCATTGGATGGTATGGGCGGCACCGGAATTTTCCGTCTCTATCAGGATGGTATCAATATTGGCTCAACCATTGAGATTCTGACCAACAATGGTAACCAGCCGATTATGGCACAGCGTTATATTCCTGAAATTGTAGAAGGGGATAAGCGTATCCTGATGATCAATGGCGAACCAGTACCGTATTGTCTGGCCCGTATTCCGCAAAATGGTGAAGTGCGTGGCAATCTGGCAGCAGGTGGTTTAGGTCAAGCACGTCCATTAACTGAGAATGATAGAGCCATTGCAGCGCAAGTGGGGCCTTATCTCAGAGAAAAAGGTTTGGTATTTGTCGGTCTGGATGTGATTGGCAATTATGTCACTGAAATTAACGTCACCAGTCCAACCTGTATCCGTGAAATTGATACTCAGTTTGGTACCTCCATTGCAGATGACCTGTTTGATGTACTGGAAGCCGGTCTGGGTCAAGCCTAAGCTTTCAATAATAAAAAAGAGCCTCGTCTGAGGCTCTTTTTATTGGCCATAATGCTTGAATAAAAGCAGGGTCATTAAGATTCCTAATATAGAGAGGCTGGCGGTAACTGCCGCGATATAAGCCCAATTCTGTGTAGTCGAAACTAGTGCTGCGCTCAAAGGCGGCACAAAAAATTGAGCACAGGCTGAAAGCTGTAAAACCAGACCCACACTGGCTGCTGCGGCATTGGCACGCGGGGCATGCTGCAAAGTAATGGCAAAAACAGTGGTCGGGATAATTCCACCAATCAGTGAAAACAGTACAGCACTTATAAACTGTAAGTCGAACATGAGCCATGAACTGGCTGCAAAAGCCAGAAAGCTGCTGCACAGCATGGCTGTAAATCCGGTACTGAATAGCGTCTTGGGTTTCCAGCCACGTTGTAACAACATACCTGCACCAAAAGTGCCGCCCAGATTGGCAAGTACCACGATTGAAACCAGAACGCCTGCAACTTTTAAATCAATACCATGTTCGACGTACATGCTGGGCAGGAACCCGGTCACGGTAATCCACTGACTGGTATAACAGGCAAAAATAATAGCTAAACACAGAATGGGTGGATGGGTAAGGGTAACTTTGACAATCTGCCAGAATGAAGTATTTGACGGTACTGGTTGAGGAATTGTGTTAGATGCAAATGCCATTGAATCTATTCGCAGGTATCGTTTAATAATGCCTGCAATAATCAAGCATAGACTGCCGAGAATAGCCCAAATATTCTGCCAGTTCAGGTATTCGAGTAAAACAGGAATACTAAAAACAGCAAGACTGACACCGACACCCATATAGGAACTCCAGAGTCCCATTTTAAAATTCAGTGTTTCAGGCCGACTGATCCGTTTTAAAATTGCAGGCGCGCACAAGGAAATAGTTAAAAATCCAATCCCTTCGGTAAAGCGGAAGAAATATAAGGCTGTGGCATGCTGAATCCAAAGGCCAGCGATACTGCTCAGTCCTAAAATGATTAACGCCAAAATCATGCAGCGCTTTAAACCCACTTTTTCCGAAAAAGCACCAATACAAAGGGCGAATAGCATCCCGGCCCCTTGTACTAAAGATAGGGAAAACCCGGCTTGCGTAAAACTTAAGCCTAAATCCTGTTGCAGAATAGGAATAATAGCAGACAGTTTGCCGACATGCATGGCCGCCAGATAACCGGCTAAAATAATCCATAGATCACGAATTGATATTTTTGACATCTATAATGCTTGAGTCCAGTTAAGGAATAGGCGGATCAATTTAAAAAAATTTATATAGATATAGGGATAACATAAAATTTTATTCAGATTTATATGATTTAGGCATAAGTTAATAGGATGAATTAAATGGAAAAATAGCCAATAAATAGTGAAAAATGTATAGATTTAAGGAATGACTATAAAAAGATTAAATGAAAAATATTCAAAAATTATGCTTATATTTCACTTAAGTCTAAGGAAAAATGCAGACCTTATAATAAAACTAGTTTAAACTTCAAATTAGTATGAAAAAAACAATGAAACGCTTGTTGAAATAAAGTAAATAAACTTTCAAGGGCAAGCGTTTGTGATTACAATTGATGACTTAAATTAGACCTCCTGTTTCATTTTTTAATTGAAGAATTAGACCGTGACCGACGCTCAGCAAAAACAGCCTAAACATGTCATGATGATGGCCGCAGGTACGGGTGGACATGTGTTTCCAGCGTTAGCCGTTGCAAAAGATCTACAACAACAAGGAATTGAAGTGTCCTGGTTGGCAACACCAGCGGGCATGGAAAACCGATTATTAAAAAACCATAATATTCCAATTTATCAAATCGATATCCAAGGTGTGCGTGGCAATGGTTTTGTGCGTAAAGTCTTGGCCCCGTTTAAAATTTTAAAAGCCACTCTTAGTGCTATGAAGCATATGAAACAGCTCAAAGTCGAAGCTGTTGCAGGCTTTGGCGGTTATGTGGCAGGACCGGGTGGTCTGGCAGCGCGGATCCTGGGTATTCCTGTAATTATTCACGAGCAAAATGCAGTCGCGGGTTTTACCAATACCCAGTTGTCACGGGTCGCTAAAACGGTATGTCAGGCTTTTCCTGATACTTTCCCGGCACAAGATAAAGTAGTAACCACCGGTAATCCGGTACGTAAAGAAATTACAGAAATTTTAAATCCGTCCTGGCGTTATCAGGAGCGGGAAAAAGCTGGCCAGCCGCTACGAATTCTGATTGTTGGTGGTTCACTTGGGGCACAAGCCTTAAATGAACGTGTGCCGGAAGCCTTGAAACAGTTGAATGTGCCGTTAAATGTCTATCATCAGTGTGGTCAAAATCATGCTGAAGCAACGCGCGCACGTTATGCAGACAAACCCGCCTCCTTGCAGGTTGAAGTTCAGCCGTTTATTGAAGATATGGCTCAAGCTTATAGCGACGCCGATCTGGTCATTTGCCGTGCCGGTGCACTGACAGTTACTGAAATTGCAACTGCTGGTGTAGCTGCGATTTTTGTACCGCTACCAAGTGCGGTTGATGATCACCAAACTGCGAATGCCAAATTCCTGGCCAATCAGCAGGCAGCCAAAATCTGCCCGCAGGCTACTTTGACGCCAGACAGTTTAAAAACCTTATTAGAGCCGATGCTTGACCGTCAGGTATTGATGGAAATGGCGATCAAAGCACGCCGTCAGGCTCAACCCGATGCGACCCAGCATGTGGTCCGTTTAATTCAAGAATTGTAATCCGAGTAAATTATGTCTCCAGTAACCCCAGCAGACCAAGCAAAGAAATTAATTAAAGTCCCGGAAATGCGCCGGATCAAGCATATCCATTTTGTAGGGATTGGTGGTGCAGGGATGTGCGGGATCGCGGAAGTACTGAAAAACCAGGGGTATAAAGTTTCTGGTTCAGACATCAAGGCCTCTAAAACTACGGCTCAATTAGAAGAAAATGGTATCAAGGTCTATATCGGCCATGCAGCCAGCAATATTAAGGGTGCCAATGTCATCGTGGTATCTACCGCGATTGATAAGGAAAACCCGGAAATCAAGGCGGCTCTTGAAACCCGTACACCGGTAGTCCGCCGTGCAGAAATGCTGGGTGAGCTGATGCGTTACCGTCACGGGATCGCGGTTGCAGGCACTCACGGTAAAACCACAACCACCAGCCTGATCACCTGTATGCTGGCAGAAGAAAATCTGGATCCAACTTATGTGATCGGCGGTTTGCTAAACCGTACCGGTGTGAATGCCGCTTTGGGTGCAAGTCGTTATATCGTGGCAGAAGCCGATGAATCAGATGCCTCATTCCTGTATCTAGAACCAATGGCTGCCGTGGTGACCAATATCGATGCTGACCATATGGATACTTATGGCGGTAGCTTCGATGTTTTAAAAGATACCTTTATCCAGTTTCTGCAAAAACTGCCATTCTATGGTTTAGCGGTTGTGTGTGGTGACGATGCCAATATCCGTGAAATCATGCCACGTATTGGTCGTCCATTACTGACTTATGGTTTTAATGAAGATAATGACATTCGTGCCGTCGATGTCGTACAGGAAGGTATGCGCAGCCACTTTACCGTATTACGTAAAGATCGTGAGCCGCTACGCGTGACTGTGAATCAGCCGGGTCTGCACAATGTACTCAATGCCTTGGCTGCGATTGGTATTGCGACGGATGAAGGCGTATCTGATGCAGCCATTTGCCGTGCACTGGAAGGCTTTAGTGGTGTGGGTCGTCGTTTCCAGGTACAAGGTCAATTCGAACTTGAAGGCGGCGATGTGAAGCTGGTCGATGACTATGGCCACCATCCAAAAGAAGTAGAAGCCACTATTAAAGCCGCTCGTGCCAGCCATCCAGATCGCCGTCTGGTGATGATGTTCCAGCCGCACCGTTTTAGCCGTACCCGTGACTGTTTTGATGACTTCGTAGAAGTGCTTTCGCAAGTCGATCAGCTGCTCTTACTTGAAGTGTATCCGGCAGGGGAAAAGCCAATTGTAGGTGCAGATAGCCGCGCATTGGCACGTAGTATCCGTTTACGTGGGGAAGTTGAACCAATCCTGATTGATCCGGTTGAGGGGAACCTGAGCCAGGTGATGAAAAAGGTATTGCAAGCAAATGACTTGTTATTAACCCAAGGCGCAGGTAATGTTGGAGCAATCTCAATCGAACTTGCTCAAAATCATTTATATGTAAAGTAAAATAGTCATGTTATGACTGATTGAACAGATTCAAAAAGTTTAAGGATATAAACGTGTCAAATGCTTCAAAATTCGGAAAAGTTGCCGTATTGCTGGGTGGTAAATCTGCAGAGCGTGAGGTTTCGCTAGATAGTGGAACCGCCGTACTTGAGGCATTAATGCGTTCTGGGGTCAATGCAGAAGCGTTTGATCCACAAGAGCGTAGTGTTACCGAGCTGGTAAATTATGATCGTGCGTTTGTGGTATTGCATGGTCGTGGCGGTGAAGACGGTCAGATTCAGGGTGCGCTGGAATGGTTGAATATTCCATATACCGGTACAGGCGTACAGGGTTCTGCCATTGGTATGGATAAAGTCAAAACCAAACAGGTTTGGCAGGGTTCAGAATTACCTACTGCGCCATATCGTATCGTGACCAAGAACTCGAATGCGCAAGAAATTGTATCTGCTCTAGATTTGCCGCTGATCATTAAGCCTGTACACGAAGGTTCGAGTATTGGCATGAGTAAAGTTGAAAAAGTAGAAGACTTTGCTGATGCGATTGCCAAAGCCACTGAACATGATGCCGTGGTTATGGCAGAGAAATGGATCACAGGCCGTGAATTTACCATTGTAATTCTGAATGGTCAGGCCCTACCTGTCATTCGTCTGCAACCGCCAGAAGATGTGGCTTTCTATGACTATGAAGCTAAATATCAGCGTAATGATGTGGAATATGGCATTCCATGTGGCTTAAGCGAGTCTGAAGAGAAAGAATTGCAAGCCTTGGCTCTACGTGCCTTCCAGGCGGTGGGTGCAAGTGGCTGGGGCCGTATTGATGCAATGCAGGATGAACAGGGTAAGTTCTGGTTACTGGAAGTGAATACTGTTCCAGGTATGACCAGTCATTCTCTGGTACCAAAAGCGGCAGCAGCCGTCGGCTATAGTTTTGATGCGCTCTGTGTAGCGATTCTGGAACAAACATTAAACGGTGCGGCACACTAAGTTATGGCTCAACTCCCAGCAACCATGCGCCGTAAACGTGCTGCGATTACCTCAATTCACGACAAGCCGCCGACACGCAAAGAGAAACTAACCAACCTGGGTGGTTGGGCCTTGTTGTGTGTCGCGCTGGTGGTGCTGGCTTTTGGGATTTTTGGCCTGTATAAGGTGATGACTGATGCTCAGGTAGCAGAGCTGAAAGTGGCAGGAACGCGTACAGCAGCTGAAGAGCGTCAGGTCATGCAGTACGTTTCACCGATTGTGACTGAAAACTATTTCACTTCGGACCTGGAATCGATTCGTGACCGCGCACTGGAATTGTCCTGGGTGGACCGTGTCGTAGTGTCTCGTGCCTGGCCAGACAAGATTCATGTCCGGGTGATGCCGCATCATGCTATTGCACGTTGGGGAACAGGGCGTTTACTAAGTGACAGTGGTGTGATTTTTACGGAAGTCACACCCAAGAATTATCAGGCATTACCGTTACTACATGGGCCGGCGAGCCATGCAGAAACCATGATGCGACGTTATAATGAAATCAATCAGTTATTTTTACCACAAGGTATTCGTTTAAAAGAATTATATTTAACTGAACGAATGACGTGGTTTATGCAGTTTGATTCAGGTTTGCGTGTGATTGTCGATAAAGACCAGACCATGAGCAAGTTGCAACGTTTGAGTCATCTGTCCTATAGCGAACTAAAACCGGTATGGTCAAAAATTTCAGCGATTGACCTGCGTTATCGTAATGGATTGGCGATTCAATGGAAAAATTCAATTCCGCCTAAAATTGTAAATGGTCAATTTATTGTAACCATTAATGACACGGGCGTTGAGAATAATGTAACAGTAAAGCCATAATGACCGGCTTTAAAAACTAGAGGCCTTATAAAGCCATAAATCTAACAAACACGTAATGGTAGTAGTTAATAATGAGTGAAGCTGTTCCCTCGGTTGTGGCGATTGACATTGGGACACACAAAGTTTCAGTTTTGATTGGTAAGGTACACGCGCCAGACAATATCCAAGTGATTGGGATGGCGACCGCTCGTAACCGAGGCATGAATAAAGGAAAAATTGTCAGTCTCGATAAAGTCATTACCGCCATTAAAAACGCCGTACAAGAAGCGGAAGATATGGCTGAATGTCGTGTGCATTCTGCGTGGATTTCGATCCCAAGTGCTGAATTAAAAAGCTTTTATGCCTCGGGTCGTACCACAATTGATAATAGTGAACATTCAATTACGACCAGTGAAGTGGTACGGGCACTTGAACTGGCCAAAGCCAGCCATGTCACCTCAGATCATTATCTGGTCAGTGCGGTGCCGTTAGGCTTCGAGCTGGATGATGCACCGGAATGGGTACTCAACCCGATCCGTATGTCGGCACATAGCATGACCGGGCATTATCATTTGATGATGTTACCGATCAGCACCATGCAGAATATTGACCGCGCTTTAAAAGGGGCCAATATCGGTGTGGAGAAAATGGTGGTGTCCTGTCTAGCCACTGCTGAAGCCAGCCTGCTGAAAGATGAAAAAGAATATGGCGTGTGTCTGGTGGATATCGGTGCGGGAACGACCAATGTCGCTGTTTATCTGGATGGCCGTCTGGCGTTAACCCATACCATTCAGCGTGGCGGTGAACATGTTACCCGTGATATCGCAGCAGTTTTACAGACCACGACAGAAGAAGCAGAACGTCTGAAATTGCTCTATGGCTGTGTTGACCTGAAAGTGGTTAAACCAGAGCATATGATTCAGTTTCAAGGCATTGACGGACCACAAACCATCAGCCGGATTGAACTGACTGAAATTATCATGGCGCGTTATGAAGAAATCATGGGTCTGGTGCGTGATGAACTGGTGAACCATGGTGCAATGCAGGGCTTGTATCATGGTGTGGTGCTGACCGGTGATGCCAGTCAGATTGAAGGTATGGTCAGCTTTGTACGCCGTACCTTGGGTGTGTCAGCACATCTGGGCAATCCGCCGGTACAGGTCTATGCGGATGAACAGCATCAAGCGGCTTTACGTCGTTCCCAGTATGCAACAGTGGCTGGTTTGTTGATGTTTAGTCAGAGTGATACCCAAGAAACCCTCGTTGAAACCGAAGACGGGGACAAGTTATCAGTGACACAGCGCATTAAACGGGCATGGTCAGGTTTTAACGAAACGTTAAAAGCGATCTTTTAAGCGATTTTTATTGTGAATATTGTTGGGAAGTTGTAGTTAATCGGGCTTGTACTTGACAAGTGCCTGCTTGAGCAGCATTCTTAAAAACAATTTTTATCAAGATTAAGGCAGTATACGGGCTTAGTGACTGCCAATTATGAATTAGGAATTTTATAGGTCATGGCCTCATTTGAATTTTTCGAAGAAGATCATAGCGATAGCAATGGTCAAGCCCGTTTCACTGTATTTGGTGTAGGTGGTGCGGGTGGTAATGCTGTACAGCATATGTTGCAGTCCGATATCCAGGGCGTAAAGTTCGTCTGTGCCAATACAGACAAACAGGCACTGGATCGCATGGAAGCCGAATTTAAAATTCAGCTGGGCGAGCAAAGTACACGTGGTCTGGGTGCTGGAGCAAATCCACAGGTCGGTCAAGCGGCAGCAGAAGAAAGCCGTGAACTGATCCGCCAGCAGCTTGAAGGTACCGATATGGTATTTGTCACCGCCGGTATGGGTGGTGGTACAGGTACCGGTGCTGCGCCAGTCGTTGCTGAAATTGCTAAAGAAATGGGTATCCTCACTGTTGGTGTCGTAACTACGCCATTCAACTTTGAAGGTAAACGCCGTCTGCAATCTGCTGAGAAGGGGATTGAAGCACTAGAACAGCATGTAGATTCTCTGATCATCATTCCAAACCAGCGTCTATTGAAAGTCTTCCGTGATATTTCAATGAAGGATGCGTATAAAAAAGCGGATGATGTACTGTTGAATGCGGTACGTAGTATCTTTGATCTGGTGGTACGTCCTGGTCACATTAACCTTGACTTCGCCGATCTGAAAACTGCAATGAGTACACGTGGTTATGCCATGATGGGTGTAGGCTTGGGTCGTGGTGAAAACCGTGCACGTCAGGCAGCAGAGCAGGCGATTCGCAGCCCATTACTGGATAACGTCACCATCATGAATGCCAAAGGTATTCTGATTAACGTGACTGGTGGTGATGACGTAACCTTCGGTGAAATCGAAGAAATTACTGATGTTGTAAACCAGATCGTGGATCTGGATGAAGGTCAGGTCTTCTACGGTACAGTATTTGATCCGGATGCACGTGATGAAATCAGTGTAACGGTGATTGCGACTGGTTTGACTCGCCATGCTGCAGATTCGGTTGAGCCGACTAAACGTGCGAATGTACAGGTAGTACGTCCATCATCATCACAGGCAGTAGTTGAAGATGATGATGTACCGGCAATTCAGCGCCAGCAAAATGAAGCAGGTGCAGCAGCTAATCCTGCCGCTTCAGTTTCTAGTCCGCGTCCAACGCCAATGAGCATCCAAGATTATCTTAAAAATCAACAGCGCAAATAATATGTAACAGCATGTGTTTACGATGATTGCACAGAAAAGGTGGCTTTAGAGCCACCTTTTGTTTTTTATCAATGGCCAAATATGCTAACGTATAGCGGTTTTATTGGTGAACAGATGATAAAAAGCATGTTGAAACAACGTACCCTGCAACGTATCGTGAAAGCGAGCGGAATCGGTCTTCATAGTGGGCAGAAGGTTATGATTAACTTTGTGCCGCACCACGCCGATGGGGGCATTGTGTTTCGTCGTATTGATCTGGATCCACCTGTCGATATTCCTGCGGATGCCTTATTGATTCAGGAAGCTTTCATGTGTTCGAACCTGGTTCAGTCAAATGCCAAAGTGGGTACGATTGAGCATGTGATGAGCGCCATTGCAGGGTTAGGTATTGATAACCTGATTATTGAAGTGTCAGCTTCAGAAGTTCCCATTATGGATGGCAGTGCCGGACCTTTCATTTATCTGCTCATGCAGGGCGGCTTGCAAGAACTAGATGCACCAAAGAAATTTATTAAAATTATTAAACCTGTTGAAGCCCTGATCGATGATAAACGGGCGATTTTCAGCCCACATGACGGCTTTCAGCTAAATTTCACTATTGATTTTGATCATCCTGCCTTTAAAAAAGAACATCAATCTGCCAGCATCGATTTTTCTACAGAAACCTTTGTTTATGAAGTCAGTGAAGCGCGTACATTCGGCTTTATGAAAGACCTTGACTACTTGAAAGCCAATAATCTGGCTTTGGGTGCAAGCTTGGAAAATGCCATCGGTGTAGATGAAACCGGCGTGGTCAATGAAGAAGGTTTGCGTTTCTCGGATGAGTTTGTACGTCACAAGATTCTAGATGCAGTAGGTGATTTATACCTGCTAGGCCACCAGATTATTGCCAAATTTGATGGTTACAAATCAGGGCATGCTTTGAATAATCAACTATTGCGTAACGTGAAAAGTGACCCAAGCAGCTATGAAATTGTAACATTTGATGACGTAACTCAATGTCCAATTAGTTATGTAACTGTGACATAAGTCCTTGTCTTTGTGTCTTTGTGTTATAACTTAGCTGCATCTAATGTGACACCTGTCACATAAAAACAACATTGGAATTTATTACATCTCATTGCAATGTTACTTTTTATTGCTTGCCAAACGTAGTAAAGCTTGGCTAAGCTTAGGGTCGCTTATAAAGTCAGCAGCACCGCGAAGTAATTCCTGTGTTTCTGGACTCAAGGCTCTTTCAGATTTTTCTGGAACCGGTTGAACAGGGGATGGATTCCTTAAGCAAACCTGGATTTTAGTGAGATCTTTTAATTCGTTTATTTGAGAGAGTTGTGAGATGTATTGCTTTTGAAGATAGGCCAATTGAGAAATCATGGCTTGGTTTTCACCAGTAATCGTTAACACACCATTTTGATAGCAGGCAACTTGCCATTGTTCGGGTTGAGGCAATAGCGGTTGTACGAGTTTCGTAAGCTTCTGCCATGCAGAAACTTGTGATGAGAGAAACGAAAAGTTTCCTGTTTTTATCTGTTTTCTTGTTTTTTGAAAGACGTTGACAGGTTCCGACATACATAATTCCTACATGTTTATGTCTTAATCTTATGCGCTTCTTAAAGTGGATATCAAGGAAGAGATCTTCAAGAAACTCGATTAGCAGTTTAGAGAGGTTTTTTATGCATATGCCTATGCGACGTATCCTATTGGCATTTTCTATTTCGGTTTCAGCTGCTTCAGTAGCTTTTGCAGATTTAGTGGATCTGAATCAACAAGATGCTACACCTGACCGTCTTGAGCAGTTAACACGTACTTTATCGCAGGGTTCTTATACCCATCCTGAAGATATTGATATTCCCGCACAAACTAAATTAAATATTCAGCTACGTGAAAAACCGGTTGAACTGAATAATCAGACCATTGCTCAAAAATATGGCAATTCTTCATCCAGTAAAGTTGCATCTTCAAATAATCCTTATTCGTGGTTAGTGGCTCATCCATTACCCGACATGAAACGTGTCAGCTCAAATTTTGGCGGCCGTACCATGGGTGGTCGTGCTGAAAATCACTCAGGTCTAGATCTGGCTGCTGCAAGCGGTACACCGATCTATGCAACTGGTCCTGGTATCGTAACCAAATCGGGTTGGGGTACAGGTTATGGTCAGTATGTCGAAATTAACCATGGTAATGGATACCTTACTCGTTATGCCCATGCTTCACGCTTGATTGCACGTGTGGGAGATCAGGTGCAAGCCGGTGATCATATTGCGAATGTAGGTTGTACAGGTCGTTGTACTGGTCCTCATCTACACTATGAAGTAGTAAAAGACGGTCAACGTAAAAATCCTTCAACTTATTTAGCAATGTTGCCTTAAGCGTAGCTTTGCTCAAAATAACTGAAATACTTTAATACGTCTGATACTTGATACTCATAAAAAATCAATCAAACCGCTTTTAAGGCAATTAGACTGAACATTTCTTCCAGGGAGTAGAGAAGAAGTTCGGTCTAATTGCTTTTAGATATTATATTATCACCGAGAATTATAACTGTCGTATAAAAAATCGCCATTATTGACTTCTTTTTGTTACTTTGTGTAAGAAAGTGTCAATGGATATTTAGATAATAAATAGTACTCCAGAATCGCATTCAGCCAGAGCCATACCTGCATAAGCCGTAAATATGATACATATAAGTGATCAATTTGGCTTTCAGGAACTGTAGATTATGGCGTTTTATGGAGATACCGACGCTCAAGAAACCCAAGAATGGCAAGACGCTTTTGACTCCGTTTTGCAACACATGGGAACCGAGCGCGCCGCCTTTTTACTTGAAAAACTTTATCAACGCGCAATTGCCAAACATGTTCCTATTCAGCGTTTAAATACTCCCTACTTAAACACTATTTCTGTAGAAGAACAACCTGCGATGCCGGGCGACCAGGACATGGAGCGCCGTATTCGCGCGCTGATCCGCTGGAATGCTTTGGCAATGGTGCTTCGCGCAAATAAAACCGGCGATGACCTGGGTGGTCACTTGGCCAGCTTTGCTTCATCTGCCACTTTATACGATGTGGGTTTTAACCATTTCTTCCGTGCCAATAACGACAGCTTCGGTGGCGACCTGATTTACTATCAAGGTCACTGTGCACCGGGGATTTATGCCCGCTCATTTTTAGAAGGTCGCTTAACTGAAGAGCATCTGAATAATTTCCGTCGTGAAGTCGGCGGCAAAGGCTTACCCTCTTATCCTCATCCTTACTTGATGCCAGATTACTGGCAGTTCCCGACGGTATCGATGGGTCTGGGTCCAATCATGTCGATCTATCAGGCGCATATTCAAAAGTATCTGATGAACCGTGGCTTGATTAAGGAAGAAGACCGTAAAGTCTGGGCATATCTGGGCGATGGCGAAATGGATGAGCCGGAAAGCTTGGGCGCGATTTCACTGGCGGGTCGTGAGAAGCTGGATAACCTGATCTGGGTGGTGAACTGTAACTTGCAGCGTCTGGATGGTCCGGTACGTGGTAATGGCAAGATCATTCAGGAACTTGAGTCATTGTTCCGTGGTGCCGGCTGGCGTGTCATTAAAGTCGTCTGGGGTCGTCATTGGGATCCACTACTGGATAAAGACAAATCTGGTGCACTCAAAGCGATTATGGAAGAAGCAGTAGATGGCGATTACCAGCGCTATCAGGTGAAAGGTGGTGCTTATGCGCGCGCACATTTCTTTGGTAAATATCCAGAAGCAGAAGCTTTGGTCAAAGACCTGAGCGATGAAGATATTGATAATCTGAACCGTGGTGGTCATGACCCGTACAAAGTCTTTGCTGCCTATGCAGAAGCGACCAAGGCCAAAGGTCAGCCAACGGTCATTCTGGCGAAAACCGTAAAAGGTTATGGTCTGTCTGATGAAATTGAAGCGGTGAACAAGACCCACCAAATCAAGAAAATGCAGCTGGAATCATTGAAATACGTACGTAACCGTTTCAACTTGCCATTTACTGATGAACAACTGGAAGAAATTCCATTCTACCGCCCAAGCGAAAACTCGCCTGAAATTAAATATATGAAGGCACGCCGTGAGGCACTGGGTGGTTATCTGCCGGCACGTCGCAAAGAAAGCGAATCTTTACCGATTCCTGAGCTCTCTGTTTTTGATGCTGTGCTCAAAGGTTCAAACGGTAAAGAACAGTCCACCACCATGGTCATGGTCCGTCTCATTTCTGCCTTATTAAAAGAGAAAGCAATCAAGGACCGTGTGGTACCGATCGTGCCAGATGAAGCGCGTACCTTTGGTCTGGAAGGGATGTTCCGTCAATTGGGGATCTATGCAGCGCATGGTCAACAATATACCCCTGAAGATCAGGAACAGTTGATGCATTACCGTGAAGCCAAAGACGGTCATATGCTACAGGAAGGGATTAACGAAGCCGGTGCAATGAGTGCATGGGCGGCGTTGGCGACCAGTTATTCAACCAATAACCTGCCAATGATCCCGATGTACATGTACTACTCAATGTTCGGCTTCCAGCGTATTGGCGATATTGCCTGGGCAGCAGGTGATGCACAGGCGCAAGGTTTCTTGCTGGGTGCAACCGCTGGCCGTACTACCTTAAATGGTGAGGGCTTGCAGCATCAGGATGGTCATTCGCATATTCTGGCCAACACCATTCCAAACTGTGTCTCTTATGACCCGTGCTTTGGCTATGAGCTTGCCGTGATCGTGCATGATGGTCTGCAACGTATGTATGTGAATCAGGAGCGTGTGTTCTATTATCTGACCTTGATGAACGAAAATTACGAACATCCGCCAATGCCGCAAGGTGCAGAAGAAGGCATCAAGCGTGGTATGTATCTGCTGGAAGAAGACGAAAAAGCGACGGTTCAGTTGATGGGTTCAGGCGTGATTCTGCGTGAAGTCATCAAGGCCGCAAAAATCCTGCGTGAGGAATATCAGATTCATGCCAATGTCTGGAGCGTGACCAGCTTTAACGAACTCGCTCGCGATGGTATGGCATGTGAAGAATATAACCGCCTGCATCCACTGGCTGAAGAAGCGAAAGAGCCATGGGTGTCTCAGCAGTTACGTGACAAGGACGGTATTGTGGTATCGGCTACCGATCACATGCGTGCCTATAGCGAACAGATCCGTGCCTATCTTCCAGATAGCCGTCCATTCGTAGCCTTGGGTACCGATGGTTATGGCCGTTCAGATACCCGTGGCAACCTGCGTAGCTACTTTGGTGTCGATGCTGCACATATTGTCGTAGCAACCTTGAAGAAGCTGGCAGATGAAGGTGAAGTCGATGCACGTTTAGTGAAAGATGCGATCTCTAGCTTTGAGTTAGATACTGATCGTCCGGTGGCTTGGGCGCCACAGGCGACCCCGGAACTGCATGCTGTTGCTGACTACAAAGAGGAGAACTAATCATGCAAATTACGACTCCAGATATTGGTGTAGATAAGGCAACTGTGGCAGAAATCCTGGTGAAGGTGGGCGATACCATTTCTGTAGATGAGAGTATTGTGCTGCTGGAATCGGATAAAGCCTCTGTTGAAGTGCCAAGCACTTCAGCAGGTGTGGTCAAAAATATTCTGATTAATCAGGGTGATGAAGTATCTGAAGGTACTGTCCTGATTGAACTGCAGGCTGAAGATGATGTCGGTACGGTAGAAAGTCAGGAAGCTGATGCTGCTGACAAAACTTCGGAAAATACCCCAACTGAATTGCCTGATGAGGAAATCCTGCAGGAAGTGGCGGCACATCAGCCTAAAGCCTCTAGCCAAAGTGAACAGTCCTCTCAATCGGCTTCTACATCTACTGTAGAAGTGAAATTGCCGGATATTGGCGTAGAAAAAGCCCTGGTGGGTGAAATTCTGGTTCAGGTTGGCGATGAAGTTGAAGTTGATCAAAGCCTGGTCGTGGTTGAATCGGATAAAGCGACAGTTGAAGTACCAAGTACGGTTGCAGGTACTGTGGAAGCGATTCATATTCAGGAAGGTGATTCAGTCAAAGAGGGGGTGCTGATTCTGACAGTGAAAACTGCAGATTCGGCACCAGCTGCTGAGCAAGCAGCGCCTCAAGCGGCAGAAAAGCCGAAAGCTCAAGCAACACCTGAAGCCAAAACTGAAACAGCGTCACAACAGGCGGCATCCCCTGCAGGCGATATTGAAGTAAAAGTACCTGACTTGGGTGTAGACAAGGCTGCTGTAGCAGAAATTCTGGTACAGGTCGGTGATACGGTGGAGAAAGACCAGAGCATCATCGTGGTCGAATCGGATAAAGCGACAGTAGAAGTGCCGAGCACGACTGCCGGAGTGATTAAGGCGATTCATGTTGAGCTGGGCCAGAGTGTTTCTGAAGGTGTGGCACTGATTACGATTAAAGCTGAAGGACAAGCATCACCTGCTGCAGCTCCAGTGGAAAAATCAGAAGCACCTGCAGTCAAAGCTACGCCTGCACCAGCCACAGCTCCAAAAGCTGAACCTGCTGCGACACCTGAAACGCATAGTGCAGACAAGCTCACCAAAGAGCAGAACGCTGCCAATGCCAAAGTTTATGCTGGTCCTGCTGTGCGTAAACTGGCTCGTGAACTGGGTGTGGTATTGGCAGAAGTGAAAGCTTCTGGTCCGCATGAACGATTAATGAAAGAAGACCTGTTTGCGTATGTGAAAGATCGTCTGACTGCACTGCAAACAACAGTTGCACCTGCGGCAGTTACAGCTCCTGCTGGTTTGCCAAAACTGCCTGATTTCAGTGCTTTTGGTGGGGTAGAAGAGAAAGCCTTGACGCGTCTGCAACAGGTTTCGATTCCGCAGTTATCGTTAAATAACTACATCCCACAAGTGACCCAGTTTGATGCAGCCGATATCACTGAGCTGGAAGCTTGGCGTAATGAGCTGAAAGGCAACTTCAAAAAAGAAGGTATTGGCCTGACCATCATGGCTTTCATTATCAAGGCTGTAGCTTATCTGCTCAAAGAAGAGCGCGAATTTGCCGGTCACCTGTCTGATGACGGTAAATCGGTATTGCTACGGAATGAGATCCATATGGGCATTGCGGTTGCGACGCCAGATGGTCTGACTGTTCCTGTATTACGTAACCCGGACCAGAAGTCGATCAAGAAGATCGCTATTGAGCTCGGTGAGTTAAGCCAGAAAGCGCGTGATAAGAAATTATCACCTAAAGATCTGCAAGGTGCGAACTTCACCATCACCAGCTTGGGCTCAATTGGCGGTACAGCATTTACGCCGTTGGTGAACTGGCCGCAAGTGGCGATCTTGGGTATTTCTCCTGCGACCATGCAACCGGTATGGAATGGGGAGGGCTTTGATCCACGTTTGATGCTGCCACTGTCACTGTCTTATGACCATCGCGTAATTAATGGTGCCGATGCTGCACGCTTTACCAATAAGCTGACCAAGCTGTTAAAGGATATTCGTACACTCTTGATCTGATTCATGAATGTATGAAAATAAAAACCCTGCTCCGGCAGGGTTTTTTTATATGACAATTTGTAAATATAAACACGGTTGGCTATAATGGGCGCACTTCATTGGGGAGTAGCCGCCTTTTGCGCAAAGCAGAAGGGTGATGGTCAACATATTTGCTCAACAGGGCATGGTCATCATAGCAAAGAACCAAATAAGCTTCTCGAAGCTTTCTTTTGTTGGCAAGACCTTTGATTTACCATTCTGCAGATTTTGGCTGGCGGGAAGGGTGAATCATCGGTAGAAAATGCCAGCCAGAGAAAGACCGCATGTACGAATTCCTGCTTTCCACGGCCATCGTTGCACTTGCCGAAATGGGTGATAAAACCCAGTTACTGGCTTTGCTTCTTGCAGCACGTTTCCGCAAACCGACACCGATTTTAATTGCAATTTTACTGGCAACCCTGATTAACCATGGTTTTTCAGCAGCCCTGGGGCAATGGGTCACTACCGTTATTGGGCCAGAAATTTTGCTGTGGATCGTGTCAGTCGGTTTTATTGGGATGGCAATCTGGATGCTGATTCCGGATGAATTAGGGGATGAAAACGACAGTATCAATAAATGGCAAAAGTACGGCGTGTTTGGTGCGACTTTTGTGCTGTTCTTCCTGGCTGAAATTGGCGATAAAACCCAGATTGCGACAGTGGCACTGGCAGCACGTTTTGACAGTGTGCTTTGGGTGATGATGGGTACTACCGTCGGGATGATGATTGCCAACGCACCTGCGGTATTTATCGGTGACAAACTGGCGAATAAACTGCCCATCGGTCTGATTCATAAAATTGGCGCCAGTATTTTCTTGATCATCGGTGTGGGCACCTTGGCACAACATTATTTATTTTAAAAATAAAAATCAATTTCGTATAAATCCTGAGCTAAAAACTCGGGATTTTTTATTGTGAAATTGTGCTCAATTTACTGATAAATAAAGTGATATATCCAGTTTTATTGATTGTAAGTTCATTTAATTCCCTATATGTTATATGCCTATAGAAAAACCATCCTAAACGAAAAAAATTGGGGATTACTGATGGCCTTCGAGCGCACCACATCGCAAGTCTTGTTTGATAATGGGACACATAAATGTATTAGTTTTACCAGTCTCGTTAAAGGTGAAGGTGTCCAGGCAAACCAATTTCTGATTTTAGACAATGAGCGTGCTGCAGTACTTGATCCGGGCGGTGATTTAACTTATGTACCGTTGACAATGGAACTGAACCGCTATACCCGGTTAAGCAATCTGGATTATGTGATGGCATCGCATCAGGATCCGGACATTATTACCTCCATGCCGCGCTGGCTGGTCTATACCGAAGCCAAAGTCGTAGCTTCCAAGCTCTGGGCGCGTTTCTTGCCGCATCTGAATTCAGCCTTTATGAGTGACCGTATGAAAGGTAACTGGCTGGATCGTCTGGTTGAATTGCCGGATCATGGTCAGATCATTCCACTCGGTCAATCCAGCATTATTGCTATTCCAGCGCACTTTTTACATTCAGTCGGTAATTTCCAGTTTTATGACCCGATTGCCAAGATCCTGTTTTCTGGTGATATGGGGGCGTCAATGGTCGAGGATGCTTCAAAGCCACTGGAAAATTTTGCAGCGCACATTCCGAAAATGAAAGGATTTCACCAGCGCTATATGTGCAATAACAAGGTGATTCGTTTATGGGTACAGATGGTACGTACCATGGATGTAGACATGATTGTGCCACAACATGGAACACCATTTGTGGGTAAAGAACAGATTAACCAGTTTCTGGACTGGATTGAAACACTGGAATGTGGCACTGATTTAATGGATGAAACTGTTTTTACTTGTCCTGAATAGTTCAAGAAAATTTTAAATTTTTTCTTGAGTAGAAAAACAACATTTTTTATATTTTCCGCCGGCAAAAAAACTGTTTTTGATGACGAGAATTTATAAGAAATGTTGTCTCAAGTTCCTACACAAGATGCATGTTTAAGTTGTGGCGCATGTTGCGCCTATTTCAGGGTTTCATTTTATTGGGCAGAGGGGATTCCCATGCCTGAGCACTATACTGAGCCTGTCACCTCGGTCTATTCATGCATGGCGGGAACCAATCAGAAAAATCCGCGCTGTGTTGCGCTAGAAGGCAAGATTGGCGAGCAGGTGAGTTGCGGCATGTACGAGCTACGTAGCTCATCCTGTAAAGAAGTGCAGATCGCTGATGCCCAGTGCAATAAAGCACGGATGGCACACAATATGATTCCATTCATCCAGATTGAGCCGGATGAAGCCAAAAATGATGATAATTTCGAACGGGTGAGCTAAATTCAAACTCAAGATTTAAAAAGCAGGGTATGGACTCTGCTTTTTTTATGGGAGAAAAAATTAGTAAGGGATTTTGTAAACCGAATAAATATGATGACTACTCTGGCATATTTAAATTGTTGATTGAATAGTCAAATTTACAGGTTTAGATATTCGGATTAAATCTAAGTCCAGATTTAGACAAAATAAATTTTGCAATTGCAATGAAATTTAGAGCTAAATTTGTTTATAATAGCGCACGGAAATTACCAGTGAGACTGTTATGTTGACCATCGTTCAAGACGCGTTAACCTTCGATGATGTCCTATTACTCCCTGCCTACTCTACTGTTCTCCCAAAAGATGTCTCTCTAAAGACACGCCTGACTCGCGGCATTAACCTGAATATCCCACTTGTTTCAGCAGCTATGGATACTGTGACTGAGTCACGTATGGCAATTGCGATGGCACAAAATGGCGGTATCGGTATTCTGCACAAGAACATGGATATTGCTGCCCAGGCCGCAGAAGTACGCCGTGTGAAAAAATTTGAAGCCGGTATGGTGAAAGATCCGATCACAGTTACCCCAGAAACTACAGTACGTGAACTGATCGCTGTAACTCAAGCGAATAACATCAGTGGCGTACCCGTGGTTAAAGACGGTAAAGTGGTTGGTATCGTGACAGGTCGTGATACACGTTTTGAAACCAATCTGGAACAGCCGGTTAGCAATATCATGACTGGCCAAGACCGTCTGGTGACTGTGCGTGAAGGCGAATCGAAAGAAAACATTCAGGCCTTATTGCAAAAAAACCGTATTGAAAAAGTGATCGTTGTTGGCGAAAACAATGAATTAAAAGGTTTGATCACGGTAACTGATTTCCGTAAAGCGGAACTTTATCCAAACAGCTGTAAAGATGATCTAGGCCGCCTTCGTGTAGGTGCAGCAGTCGGTACGGGTGCTGAAACACCAAGCCGTGTAGAAGCACTGGTTGATGCTGGTGTAGACGTGATTGTTGTGGACACTGCACATGGTCACTCTGCGGGTGTGATTGAGCGTGTACGCTGGGTCAAACAGAACTACCCACAAGTTCAAGTGATTGGCGGTAATATCGCAACTGGTGATGCTGCGCTTGCATTGCTTGATGCGGGTGCGGACGCAGTGAAAGTGGGTATCGGTCCTGGCTCAATCTGTACAACTCGTATTGTGGCTGGTATTGGTATGCCGCAAATCTCTGCAATTGATTCTGTTGCGCGTGCATTGAAAGAGCAGATTCCATTGATTGCTGATGGTGGTATCCGTTTCTCTGGTGATATGGCAAAAGCGATTGGCGCTGGTGCAAGTACCATCATGGTAGGTTCATTAATGGCGGGTACTGAAGAAGCACCGGGCGAAGTTGAATTCTTCCAGGGCCGTTACTACAAAGCTTACCGTGGTATGGGTTCTTTGGGTGCGATGGCCGGTGCGACTGGTTCTGCTGACCGTTACTTCCAGGATTCTAAAGCCGGTGCTGAAAAACTGGTTCCTGAAGGTATTGAAGGTCGCGTACCGTACAAAGGCCCAATGGGCAATATCGTGCATCAGATGATGGGCGGTCTGCGTTCTTCTATGGGCTATACTGGTTCTGCAACCATTGATGATCTTCGTCAAAATGCCAAGTTTGTGAAAATCACATCTGCCGGTATGTCTGAGTCTCACGTGCATGATGTAACCATCACTAAAGAAGCGCCAAACTACCGTATGGGCTAACTTTCGCTGATTGTTTACTCTAAAAAAGCCGTCATCCTCATGACGGCTTTTTTGTTTTGGTGTACAGTGTTGCACAATGAAAAAGGATGATGTAAATCACCCGCTAAGAAGTGAGACAAAGCATGAGTTATTTTGGTACCGATGGTATTCGTGGAAAATTTGGTGAGTTACCGATTACACCTGAATTTGCCCTGAAATTAGGTTTTGCGGCAGGAAAAGTATTAAAACGAAATAGCAAAAAAAACAAACCATTGGTGGTACTGGGGAAAGATACCCGTTTATCTGGTTATATTCTGGAATCTGCGCTACAGGCAGGACTCAATGCGGCAGGTGTTTATGTGCATCTGCTTGGACCTTTGCCAACCCCGGCCATTGCCCATTTGACCCGTGCTTTGCATGCCAGCCTCGGTATTGTCATTTCTGCATCACACAATCCGTATTTCGATAACGGCATTAAGTTTTTCTCGAGTGAAGGTAAAAAACTGCCTGATGCTTTGCAGGATGAGATCAACCAGGAACTGGAAAAAGAACTAGTAATTGAAGATAACGCGAACTTGGGTAAAAGTTTCCGTGTGAAAGATGCTAATGGTCGTTATATCGAATTCTGTAAGTCAACTTTCCCATACCATTTAGATCTGAATGATTTAACCATTGTCGTTGACTGTGCCAATGGTGCAGCTTACAGCGTTGGTCCTGCGGTTTTCCGTGAGTTGGGTGCTAAGGTTATTTCCATCTATGATGAACCGACTGGTCTGAATATCAATGAGAATTGTGGTTCAACTCATCCGGAAAATCTGCAAAAAGCAGTGGTTGAGCATGGTGCTGATTTAGGCATAGCCTTCGATGGTGATGCTGACCGCGTGATTATGGTCGATAAAAACGGTGAGCAAATTACCGGCGATCATATTCTGTATATCCTTGCGACTCAGGCAAAAAATAAGCCAGCTGGGATTGTTGGTACCTTGATGAGCAATATGGCGCTGGAACTGGCCCTCGAGAAAGCTGGGGTAGAGCTGCTACGTGCCAAAGTCGGTGACCGTTATGTACTGCAAGGTCTGGAAGAAAAAGGCTGGTCGATTGGTGGCGAGCCATCAGGTCATATTCTGACTTTAGACAAGAGCACCACAGGCGATGCGATTATTGCTGCACTACAAGTCTTAACCGTGATGGTCGAGCAGAAGAAAGCGCTACATGAGTTAGTGGCTGACTTTAAATTATTGCCGAATGTCTTGGTGAATGTACGTCTGAATACCATGTTTGACCCGTACTCAGTGCCTGCTTTGACTGCAGAGTTTAGCAAAGCTGAAGAGCAGCTCAAAGGCCGTGGCCGTTTACTGATCCGTAAGTCAGGGACTGAACCGGTGATCCGTGTCATGGTGGAAGGCGAGGATCTTGCAGAGGTGACCACCCTGGCAAATTCATTGGCTGATGCGGTACGTGCCAACGCCGCTTAAATGGGGGAAGAGTGAATGAGCGATCTGATTAAGGATCTAAGTGAACTGCGTCTGAACTACCAAAAAGGCGAGCTACATGAAGATCAGGTCAATCCCAATCCGCATATGCAGTTTTTGCAGTGGTTTAACCATGCACTTGCTGCACAGCTGCATGAACCTTATGCCATGTCATTGGCAACTGCAAATGCACAGGGTCGTCCGCATGTGCGCACAGTGTTGCTGCGTGGTGCGACTGAAGCGGGTTATGATTTCTATACCAATTATGATAGTCAGAAAGGTCTGGATCTGGCCGAAAACCCGTATGCAGAATTGCTGTTTTACTGGCAGGAACAGGAACGTCAGATCCGGATTAGCGGTAAGGTAATTAAAATTTCGGAAGAAGAATCGACTGATTATTATCATAAACGTCCGCGCGAAAGTCAGATCGCTGCTCATATCAGTACTCCGCAAAGTGGTGTGGTTGCGAGTCGTGAAGAACTACAGCAACGTTTCTGGAATCTGCATCAGCAGGTTGCCAATCAGGAAGAGCTGGATAAACCGGTATTCTGGGGCGGCTATCGTTTGCAGCCGGACTATTATGAATTCTGGCAGGGTCGTCCAAACCGTTTACATGACCGCCTGAGTTATGAAAAAATCGATGGGGCGTGGAAACTACAACGATTGATGCCATAACAATGCCTAAACTTGAAATCAAGCAAAGACCTTTACTGACACGCCCTGAATCTTTTCAGGGCGTGCCTTCATTTGTAGCTAACATTCTGGCACGCCGTGGCGTGGAATCTGAACAGGAGCTGGAGCTGAAACTCAAGCATCTGCTGGCTCCGACCATGAAAGGCTTAACGGAAGCGGTCCAGCTGATTGATCAGGCTATAGATGCCGGCCAGAAAATCGTAATTGTCGGTGACTATGATGCTGATGGGGCGACCAGTACCACACTGATGGTACTTGCTCTGCGTGATATGGGTGCTCATGTCGACTATCTGGTTCCTGACCGGTTTAAGTATGGTTATGGCCTGACACCTGCGATTGCGGATCTGGCTTTTGCCAATTTTACGCCGGATCTTTTAATCACAGTGGATAACGGGATTTCCAGTCATGAAGGCGTGAAACAGGCGCAAGATCATGGTATGCAGGTGATTATTACCGATCACCACTTAACTACCAAGCCTACACCTGCAGCAGAGGCTGTGGTCAATCCCAATCAGCTGGGTTGTGATTTTCCAAGTAAGGCTTTGGCAGGTGTAGGGGTAGCTTTTTATGTTCTGGCAAATCTATCGACTCATCGTAAAAAGTTGGGTAAATCTTCAACGGTTATTACCAATTATCTGGATCTGGTCGCTTTAGGTACTTATGCAGATGTCGCAAGTCTGGACTATAACAACCGTATTCTGGTGGATGCCGGCTTAAAACGGATTCAACATCATCTTTGCCGACCTGGCATCAGTGCCTTGCTAGAGATTGCTGGTCGTGATGCAGCTACGCTCAAAGCGCAGGATCTGGGTTTTGTGCTTGGTCCACGCATTAATGCAGCGGGTCGTATGGAAACCATGGATATCGGGATCGAGTGTTTGCTTGCTCCGGATCTGGCAACCGCTTATCCACTCGCAGAACAGCTGAATAAACTCAATGTCGAACGTCGTCAGGTAGAAGGTAAAATCAAGCAAGAAGCTTTGACTGAACTGGAAAAAATCCAGCTGGATGAGAATACTTTGCCAGCCGCGCTGATCATGTTTGAACAGCACTGGCATCAGGGTGTGATCGGGATTGTGGCGGGGCGTTTAAAAGAACAGTTCCATCGTCCAAGTATTGTGTTCGCAGCAGATGAAGATGGGATTCATATCAAAGGTTCAGCACGTTCCATTGAAGGGATTCATATCCGGGATAGTATTGAACGGATAGCAGAGCAGTATCCGCATCTGGTCAGCCATTTTGGTGGGCACGCGGCCGCAGCTGGACTAACTATTAAAAAACAGCATTTTGCTGAATTTAAACAGGTCTTTGAACAGCTGATTGCAGAGATGGATGAAAGCCTATTTACCGCTACGCTGTGGACTGATGGGGAACTACCGGCATCAGCTTTCCAAATTGAAACGGTCGATTTACTGCAAAACTTAAGTCCATGGGGACAAAAGTTTCCTCAACCGATTTTTGAAGGCATCTTTAAGATTCTGGATTACCGCTGGCTCAAGGATGTACATCTGAAATTACGTGTTGCCTTAGAGAATGGACAGGTTGTGGATGCGATTGCCTTTAGTGCCATCGATAAATACAAGTTTGATCCGATGAAGCAGCATGTTCGTCTGGTTTATGAACTGGATAAAAATGTCTTTAATGGCAATGTCAGCCTGCAAATGCGGATTATCCATTTAGAGCAATAGGCCATAAAAAAACCGCTCGAGTGAGCGGTTTTTTGACTTCTAATCGGAGAGATTAGAAGCGGAAAGTACCATTGATACCAAACGAGTCAATACCGTCAGTTGTGTGGTAATTTACACCTGCTGCAATAGTTGGCGTAAAGAATTTTTGAGCTTTAATACCGAACAGTGTATCTGAACCATCTGCAGTAGAATCAGCAATAGATAGACCTACACTGAGAGTTGGATCGATATAAAGATCAGCAGCTAAGCGATAGGTTGTTTCATCACCAATATAAGTTAAACCTTCAAAATTGGTGAAATGATTGCCAATTTGAGTCACGTATTTGGCACGTAAAGATAATGCAGTGTCATCACCTACAGTAAGTGCATTTGAAAGATTTGCGGTGAAACCATAGTTTGCCACTTGAACTGGGTCTACGCTTTCATTTGCGGCACCTACTGCTAGCAACAAGCCAGTAACTGGTAGGTAACCTACTTCAAGCGCATAACCGGTATTATCGTCACCTGCAAAATCAACTTGGTTAATAGTACCGCTTACATAAAATTGAGTATTTGGAATATAAAACTCACCACTTACACCAAACACATCAATATCTTCATCGCCATCACCGCTTGCATTTGCATAACCTAAGCCAATATTGCTTGCTTTATTTAGGAAAGCCGCTTCTGCAAGTGGAGAGTTCTTAACTTGAACATCATTTAAATAATATTTTCCATTGATGAAAAATGTATCTAGATCCCCAAGGTTATCGATATCAGTGTTTTCATACCCTACATTAAGTTCAGCTTGATAAGCGTGAGCAGTTCCTAGGCTAGCAATAAGTGCTGTAGCAAGAGTAAGTTTCTTAAGCATTTAGAGTTCTCTCTTTGTTATAAAATATGGCTGTTTTATTAACAGTTGTAACAAATTGTACAGATAATAATCGCCCCGTCAATGTGCAAAAACTACCTAAATGCTTATTTAAAGTGCAATAAAAAACCCATCCGAAGATGGGTTTTTTATAATGAAATTTCTTAGTTTGGATTAGAAGCGGTATTTCGCAGCTAGACCAAATTTGTTGTAGTCTTGGTTACCAATTTCACCAAAACCTACACGACCTTCCAAGCTCACTTGTTCATTAAAGAATTTACGTGCACTTACACCAAATTCATTTGAGTCATATGGGCCATTGTCTTTGCTTTGATAATCAGCACCAACACTTAAAGTTTTGTCGATGAAGTAGTCAGCTTTTAAGTTGTACTCATCCAGGTCGCCAAATGCAGCGCCAGCTTCAAGGTTAATGTCTTTACCATTGCTTAAAGTGGTCACATATTTAGCACGTAAAGTTGGATCTACACCGTCATCATAGTCATTGTCATAACCTTTCACACCTGCTGCAATTAACAGACCTGGTGCAGGTAAATAACCGACTTCAGCACTATAAACGGTTTCGTCAAAATCAGGTGCATAGTCGTATTTAGAATCATCACGACCTACGCTACCACTCAAATAAAAATCTGAGTTTGGTACGAAGTATTCAGCACCTACACCATAACGGTGACGTTCTGAAGAGTCGTAATCATCATATTGATATTGAGCTTTCACATTACTTGCACGATCAAGGAAGGCTGCTTCGGCTAATGGTGCATTACGTGTTTCAACTGGATTAAAGTAGTATGTGCCATCAACACCAAAAGAGCCGCTTGAGCTACCATTATCCGGGTCTGTTAGGCCTGCAGATGCACCCACTTCCGCTTGATAAGCATGAGCTGCTGTACCTGTAAGAGCTACGGCTGAAAGTAATGCTGAAGCGATTGCTAATTTTTTCATGCGGATACTCCCCTCTGAAAATATGGCTAAAATTAATACACTTTTTGTTACAACTTTAAGTCTAGACCAATTCCAATAATCGTCAATCAAAGGAAAGTTACTACATTGTGAATAAGGTAATATTATGTAATTTTCATTTAATAACTAATTGAATTAAAAAACTAAAAATGAAATGTTTTGTTTTATTAAAAGTGTGTAGATATTGTGGAATGTATTGAAAATGCTATTTTTTATCTTGTTTTGTAGGGGTTTTAGGGTTTTAAAATGAATAAAAAACTGAGTATAAAAATACAGCGAAATATATTTAAAAATAGAATGAGAAAGTATTAAAAATAATATTTAGTTATTTTATCGGGCTGACAAATTTTGTAATTAAAAAATGTGCCAATGACATTTTCTTACGTAGCTTTAAAGATGGATTTATCGCTATAAATCGGCGAAATAGACTGTGATATAATATTAGCCTAAGAATTTATACCTAATTTTGATTGAGAGAAATTCACGTGGAAATTAATCCGTATCTAAACCAATTAAAAGACTTAAACGAACGTGGTCAAACACTACGGGGGTATCTTTGACTACGATCTGAAGAAAGAGCGTTTAGAAGAAGTCCTGCGTGAATTAGAAGACCCGGCGATCTGGAATGACCAGAGTCGTGCTCAGGCCATGGCCAAAGAAAAAGGCGAGCTTGAGAATGTACTTAATGTACTGGACGGCTTAACCACCCAGCTTGAAGATGCTCAAGCGATGCTTGACCTTGCGGTTGAAGCAGATGAAGAAGCGATGCTGGAAGATGTGCAGGCTGAGCTGAATGCAGCTGAAGAAGAACTGGCGAAGCTTGAATTCCGTCGTATGTTCAGCAACCCGATGGATCCAAACCCTTGCTATGTGGAAATTCAGGCAGGTTCCGGCGGTACTGAAGCACAGGACTGGGCGTCTATGCTGCTACGTATGTACATGCGCTGGATCGAACGTCATGGTTTTAAAGCTGAACTGATGGAAGAATCTGATGGGGATGTTGCCGGTATTAAATCTGCGACGATTCGTGTCGAAGGTGAGTATGCTTATGGCTGGTTGCGTACCGAATCTGGTGTACACCGTTTAGTGCGTAAATCACCATTTGACTCGGGCAACCGTCGTCATACGTCATTTTCTGCCGTGTTTGTCTCACCTGAAGTAGATGACAATATCGAAATTGAAATCAATCCTTCAGATGTCCGTACCGATACTTACCGTGCATCAGGCGCGGGTGGTCAGCACATTAACAAAACTGACTCTGCAGTGCGTTTAACCCACATTCCAACCGGTATTGTGGTGGCTTGTCAGAACCAGCGTTCACAACATGCCAACCGTGACCATGCCTGGAAGCAATTACGTGCCAAGCTGTATGAGCTGGAAATGAATAAACGTAATGAAGCTGCACAGGCATTGGAAGATTCTAAGTCCGATATTGGCTGGGGTAGCCAGATCCGTTCTTATGTTCTCGATGATTCACGTATTAAGGATTTGCGTACAGGAGTGGAAAATTCCAATACTGGCGCAGTTCTGGACGGTGATCTGGACAAATTTATCGAAGCAAGCCTGAAACAGGGCCTGTAAGAAATCGTTTAAAAGCTGGCGTAACAAAGCTTTAACAGACTGTGACTCTTATATCTAAATTATTCGATATATAAATCGAAAAAATACGATATAATGATCACAGACGCTGAATGAAGTTTCGTTGCGCCACTGATTGTGATGTGCCTATGGACCTTGATCTAATTTTTAAAGCCTTAGCCAATCCGACCCGTCGACAAATTCTGGAGTGGTTAAAATCTCCGGAGCAATATCTGTCTGCGGAAGAGTGTGGTGGCTTTCAACGTGGGGTCTGTGCAGGTCAAATTGAACGTTTGGGTCAGGTTTCACAGTCCACCATGTCCAATCACCTGTCGGTATTACAGCAGGCTGGCCTGATTACTGCGACCAAGCATGGACAGTGGTCATATTTCTCCCGCAATGAAACTTTGATTCAGCAATTTATCGAACACCTACAACAACACCTTTAACAGGTGGGAGTAACGATGGCTGAATTAAATTCTCCTTTAACGCTCGGTGCGTTAGAGCTTAAAAACCGTGTCATCATGGCGCCGCTGACCCGTAGCCGCGCAACTGCTGATCGTGTTCCAACCCCCATGATGGTTGAGTACTATGCGCAACGTGCAAGTGCTGGTCTGATCATTTCTGAAGCTACAGTGATTTCCGAAGAAGCCAACGGTTATTTAAATACTCCAGGACTGTTTACCGATGCTCAGGTCGAAGGCTGGAAAAAGGTCACTCAAGCGGTTCATGAGAAGGGCGGTCTAATCGTTGCCCAGCTTTGGCATGTTGGTCGTGTATCGCATCCGGATCTGTTAAATGGTGAAACACCAGTGTCTGCAAGTGCAGTACAACAGGCGGGTCATGTCAGCTTGTTACGTCCAAAACGTCCATACGTTACGCCACGTCCCTTGGAAGTTTCTGAAATTCACGCGATTACCGAGCAATACAAGCAAGCCGCGATTCGTGCCAAAGAAGCCGGTTTTGACGGTGTTGAATTACATGCTGCCAATGGTTATCTGATTGATCAGTTCCTGCAAAGCAAAACCAATCAGCGTGAAGATGAATACGGCGGTTCAGTCGAAAACCGTACACGTTTCCTGCTAGAGGCAACTGATGCACTGATTGAAGTATGGGGTGCGGATCGTGTAGGGGTGCATTTTGCTCCGCGTGGTGATGACCATGACATGGGTGATAATGATCCACGTGAAACATTTGGCTATGCCATGGAGCAGCTGGGCAAGCGCAAGATTGCCTTCTTCTTTACCCGTGAATATCTGGCTGAAGACAGTATTTCCGAATATATGAAAGAGCGTTCAGGTGGAGTGCCTTATATTGCCAATATGCAACTGAGTCGCGAAGATGCGATTGAGCTATTGGCAGCTGAAAAGGCAGATGCAGTGGCATTTGGTAAAGCCTACATTGCAAATCCTGATCTATACGAACGTCTGCTTGATAATGCACCGCTTAATGAGCTGAAAATGGAAAATATGATCGGCAGTCAGGTGGCTGAAGGTTATATTGATTATCCAACTTTGGCAGAAGTTAGAGTATTAAGCACCATAGAATAATTCGAAATAAGAGCCACATCGATTAACATGTCGATGTGGCTCTGTTATATTTTGCCGATTGAATCTGTTTTGGGGCGCAATGTGGCTACTCCATTCTGGTATAACGCAGCCTTGGCGCTAGCGAAACCGCTTTATCAATCCCGTATACGTAAACGTGCGACCAGTCCGGAACAATTAGAACAAGAACTGTTGGAACGTTTTGGTCCTTTCCAGTCCCCTAAAAATCTGCAGGCGATCTGGTTTCATGTGGTATCCGTAGGGGAAACCAATGCCGCTCAACCTTTAATTGAACATTACTTAAAACTTGGGCATCCGGTTCTAGTGACCAATACCACCAAGACCGGACAGGCACGTGCCAAATCTCTCTTCTTAAAAGAACCTTATTTAGACTTATTCCAAGCTGTATATTTGCCAGCTGACCAGAAAACCCTGATTCGTGATTTTTATCAAAAATATCAGCCTAAATTGCTGTTATTGATGGAGACTGAGCTCTGGCCAAATCTGATTGACCAGGCACCGAATTTTAATGTGCGTTGCCTATTATTGAATGCCCGTCTTTCTGAAAAATCTGCCAAAGGCTATGGCAAAGTCAAAGGCCTAACCCGTGGCATGCTTAAGAATTTAACCGGCCTTTTGGCTCAGGATACAGCAACCCAGCAGCGTTATATTGATCTAGGTATAGCTTCAGAAAAAACTCAGGTCTTGGGCAATATCAAGTTTGATATCACGGCACCGCAGCAATTTATTAATCATGCTGCCCAATTGAAACAGGAATGGTCTCTGCAAGGCCGGAAGATCATTACTCTCGCCAGTACGCATGCGCCTGAAGAACAGCAATTGATGGCTGAACTTAAATCTGTACTGGATGCAGATCCAGCATTGGTTTGTATCGTGGTGCCACGCCATCCGGAACGTTTCGATGAGGTGTTCCAAGCTGCACAGTCCTTAGGTTTAAGGACCCAGCGCCGTAGCTTGGGACAGCGCATTGAAGCTGATACTCAGGTTTATCTTGCAGATTCCATGGGCGAGATGTGGCTCTGGTATGCCTTGAGCCAAGCCTGTTATGTTGGTGGTTCTCTAAATGAACCAGGTGGTGGGCATAATATTCTGGAGCCGATTGCGCTAAATGTTCCAACGATTCTGGGTAAAAACTATTTTAACTTTCAGACAATTGTAGATGAGTTTGCGCAGGCGCATGCGGTAGAAGTGGTGCAGGATGCCACGCAGGCGGCTGAGACTTTACTAGAGATTTTGAATAATTCAGCTAAAGCTGAAAGCTTGAATACTGCTGCTCAAAAGATGATGCAGCAAAATCAGGGTTCACTTGAAAGGCATATTCAGGTGATTGATCAATATCTTTGATTATATTCTGATTTGTGAAGAAGCTGATTTTCATGGATTGACTGTATAAGGTTAAAACTAAGCCTTATCTTTATAGATTTAATGCTAGGAACTCTTCTTTCTTTTACTTTTGTTTCGGCAAAAGTAACAAAACCATTTGTCATCCACAAAACTCGTCATATACCATCTTTTTGCAGAGGTATCGCAGAACCTATATCAGGCAAAAAGAGTCCTGCCTCGGACAGTTGTGGATGACGTTTCCGCGTATCCCGTGATGGATTTGTTGAGTTAATTTTTTATGAATATCGTCCTGCTTGATCCCCGCCAAACCGAATCTGATCTATGGTCAATTACGTCAAAGCGGCAGCTGGAACATTTGCAACAGCACCTGGAGGTTCAGGTGGGCGATACGTTGAAAGTCGGGATTCGAGAAGGGAAACGGTATTTAACTGAAGTTGTCGAAATTTCTGAAAAAGCAGTTGTATTGAAACCCATTCAAGAAGAATCAGTTCCTGCAAAGCTGCCTGTTACTCTAATTGTAGCTTTACCACGTCCTAAAGTTTTGCGTCGTCTGATCATGGATGCTGTGACCATGGGGGTAGAAAAGATCATTTTACTGCATAGCTACCGGGTGGATAAAAGCTATTGGCAGACCCCATTTTTGCAGCAACTGAATCATTATATCGATCTCGGGCTAGAACAGGCAGGGGATACGCTTGCTCCGAAAATTGAGCTGTATAAACGCTTTAAACCTTTTGTTGAAGATATTTTGCCGGGACTCATTACAGCAGACTGTCCAGCCTTTGTTGCACATCCTTATGCCGAACAGCCGATGCCATATGCACTTCAGCATCCTTGCACGATTGTCATTGGTCCGGAAGGTGGCTTTATTCCGTATGAAGTTGATTTGCTCATAAAAAACGGCTGCCAAGCAGTGAGCCTTGGCAACCGTATTCTCCGTACTGAAACGGCGATTTCATATGTTTTAGGTCGACTGTTTAGCGCGAGCTGAGGCATCTTCATGGCCATCACCACGATAGACTTTCACTTCCTGCACCGGATATGGAATCGAAATGTTATGTTCAGCAAAGGCTTGAATCACCCGTTCCTGAACGGCACTGATTGAGGTGCCTATGCCTGTTTCAGTGGTATTAACCCACCATAACGCTTTGAGGGTAATCGAGAAGTCTGCCAGTGCAATCACATTGACGCTGAATGCAGGTTGACTCAGGATGGTCGGATCTTTATCCAGAATTGCAGTAATAATATCCTTGGCTTTCTGGATATCATCTTCATAACCGATCCCGACCGAAAATTCACAGCGGCGACGGGTATAAGCAGTATTCACCGTGACTGCACTGGTATAGACCGTAGCATTTGGAATTACGATACGACGACCATCTGGCGAGCGTAAAAAAGTTGCACGAATCTGGATATCTTCCACGGTACCCTCCAGACCATTCACGATAATGTCATCGCCAATCTTGAAAGGTTCACCCAGCAAAATCAGTACACCTGAGAGCAGATTCTGGAAAATATCCTTAAATGCGAAACCGATCGCCACCGAACCAATCCCAAGCGCACTCATCAGCTGACCTGGGGTGAAACCTGGAATTGCAATCACCAGCCCGATTAAAACACCGAAGAAAACAATCACGGTACTACCGACACGGTTCAGCACCAGTACCAGATTCTGTCGGGTATAAGTACGGTTTTCTAAAGTCTTACGGACAAAAAACTTAAACAGTTTTGACAGTAACCAGAAAATGACAATGACTGTCAGTGCGATGCAGAAATAAGGCACACGCTCCCAGAAACCCTCCATGATCTTGTCAATGGTGCTATAGGCATCATTGTACTTGGAGGTGTGTTCGATCACGGTTTGGGCAGTTTTTTCAGTCGCCTGATGCAGGAGCTCAGTCGTCCCTTCAGTTACCTGGCTTAAAGTATTCTCTTGCTCAGCCACAAAAACTCCACAATTTAAATTTCGCTTATTTTGCCTCAACTACAGCAAAAAATTAACAACAGCGAAATTTATACACAATATATTTATGCAAAACAGACACAACTGTCTTAAAAGAACTCAGTCGTTTTTTGTTTCACTTCACTTGGGATTCTTGAAGGTTCACCTTCACTCATATAAGAGAATAACGCAGTCGTCGCCAACAGGCTGAGTACGGTAAAAATGATTACCAGCCAGGCCACAATTTTTTCCCAGACGGGGCTTGTACGTATCGGGCCATACTGATTGCTGCCTCTTGTTCCTGGAAAAAGCAGGATATAAATCCAGACAAACAGATTGATCAAAGGCACGAAGAATAGCAGCATCCACCAGCCACTGCGGTCCAGATCGTGTAAGCGTCGTACCGTAATCACAATACCGAAATACAGATAGACCAGCATGATCGCCAAGGCAAACAGGCTGGACAGGCCGTGCAGGGAAATTTGCCAGTTTGAATCTACCGATAGGCTGGCAATGTTCACAATATCAATACTTAAACCTAGCGCAATACTGCTGCATAAGAAAATAAACTGTGAAAATGCGGACCAGGCAATAAAACTCAAACGTCCAAATCGGCCCCTGATCGATAAGGGATGATCTGCTGCAGGAAAAGGAGGAGGGAAATAGGAAGGTTCAGTTGAATTCATGGGCAAGATCCTAAGCCTGTATAAAATACAGCGAGAGTGGGAGACTCATTTTATTTGACGATAGCAATATCTAGCTGACTTTGGCCATAGCTGAGCATTATCCGAAGTTATTCTGATTGAATTTGAATAAATAATCTACGACGAAAGCATGATTGTCGGATTTGAAATATGCAGTACATACTGCCATTATGCATAAAAAACAATCAACAAAATGCCATCAAGCTCTCGTGATGAGATAGAACAAGATCAAGGAAGCGAACAATGAAAGAAATCTATCCAGTACCAGTAGAATTTAAGAAAACCGCACGTACCACTGATACAGAGTATTTTGAGCGTTATCAGCAATCCATTGAACAACCGGATCAGTTCTGGGCTGAACAGGCACAGCGCCTGGACTGGATCAAACCTTTTACCCAGGTTAAAAATACCAGTTTTGATAAAGACAATTTTAAAATTGAATGGTTTGCAGATGGCCAGCTCAATGTCAGTGCCAACTGTCTGGATCGCCATCTTAAGGAACATCCTTATAAACCGGCGATTATCTGGGAAGGGGATCATCCATCCCGTCACAAGATTATTTCTTTTCATGAGCTTTATGATGAAACCTGCCGTTTCGCCAATGTCCTGAAAAAGAACGGAATTAAAAAGGGCGACCGGGTGGTGCTGTATATGCCAATGGTCTCGGAAGCCGCAATTGCCATGCTGGCCTGTGCCCGAATTGGTGCAGTGCATTGTGTGGTGTTTGGTGGTTTCTCACCTGATTCTCTGGCCAGCCGGATCGAAGACAGTCAGGCCAAAATGGTGATTACCGCAGATTCGGGCATGCGTGGGGGCAAAGCCATTCCACTGAAAGCCAATGTGGATGAAGCCCTGAAAGTCGCCGGTACCGAATCGGTTGAACATGTCATCGTTGTACATCGCACTGGCAATCCGGTGGAAATGCAACAGGGGCGTGATCTCTGGTATCACATGGAAATTATGACCGTGAATGAGATCTGTCCGCCTGAGCCGATGAATGCGGAAGATCCGCTGTTTATCCTGTATACCTCGGGTTCAACCGGAAAACCTAAGGGCGTACTGCATACCACAGGCGGCTATCTGACTTATGTGAACTGTACTTTCCGAGAAGTTTTTGACATCAAACAGGATGATGTGTTCTGGTGTACTGCCGATGTCGGCTGGATTACCGGGCATTCCTATGTACTGTATGGTCCGCTCTCTAATGGTACGACTACGGTCATGTTCGAGGGAGTGCCGCAATATCCGAGCTGGGCACGTACCGGACATATCGTCGACAAGCACAATGTGACCATTCTCTATACTGCACCGACAGCCATTCGTGCCATGATGCGTGAGGGGGATGCCTATGTACGGGAAAGTGATCGTAGCAGCCTGAGAATTTTAGGTTCGGTCGGTGAGCCGATTAACCCGGAAGCCTGGAACTGGTATTACTCGGTAGTCGGTGAAAGCCGCTGTCCGGTGATTGATACCTGGTGGCAAACCGAAACTGGTGGCTTCATGATTACGCCTTTACCAGGTGCGACCGACCTGAAACCGGGTTCTGCAACCCGGCCATTCTTTGGTGTGCAACCCGCCATTGTCGATGCAGAAGGCAAGGAAATTGAAGGGGTGGCAGAAGGGAATCTAGTAATTAAGGATTCCTGGCCCGGTCAGATGCGCACCATCTGGGGTGACCCAGACCGCTTTATTGACGCCTATTTCTCGACCTATCCGGGTACCTATTTTACTGGTGACGGCGCACGTCGTGATGAAGATGGCTATTACTGGATTACCGGACGGGTTGATGACGTACTCAATGTTTCAGGCCATCGTCTGGGTACGGCAGAAATTGAAAGTGCATTGGTTGCACATGAGGCAGTTGCCGAAGCTGCCGTAGTGGGTATGCCGCATGACATCAAAGGTCAGGGGATTTGTGCCTTTGTCACCTTGCAGGCAGGGACTGAAAGTACTGAACAGCTGCGCGGTGAACTGGTAGCTTGGGTACGTAAAATTTTAGGGCCAGTGGCAACGCCAGATGCCTTGCACTGGGCACCCGCTTTACCTAAAACCCGTTCAGGAAAAATTATGCGCCGGATTTTAAGAAAGATTGCTGCCAATGAACTGGACAGTCTGGGCGATACCTCGACTCTGGCTGAGCCACAAGTCGTGGATCAGTTAATTGCTGAAGTGCAGCGTAATCAGGCATAAGTTTAGGACGTTCAAATACCGGCATTATTTGCCGGTATTTTTGTCTCAGGAATAAGCTCTGCATGCTTTCGAATATAGTGCCAAGCTGCAATCTGCTAAGCTAAAACTATGCTGAACTTAGGTCAAAAGAATGAATGTACGACAACAATATCTAGATCAATCTCCCCTGCAAATTGCCCAGCAACTGACAGAAACTTTTGCTCAAACGGCCGCAGTTCGTGACAAGCAGGGCGGTAATCCTAAAGCCGAGCGTGATCTGATTCGCCAGAGCGGCTTACTGGGTCTGTCTATTCCGAAACAGTACGGCGGTCAGGAAGCAGACTGGCAGACAATTTTTAAAACCATTCAAATTATTGCCCGAGTCGATAGTTCATTAGCACATGTTTATGGGTTTCATCATTTGCTGATTGCAACGGTTCAATTATTTTCCCAACCAGAACAGTATGGCCCATGGTTTGAACAGACCGCTCGGGAAAACCTGTTCTGGGGCAATACCTTAAATCCACTGGACCGTCGTACTACCGCAACAAAAGTTGCTGAAAAAGAATATATTTTTGATGGCCATAAAAGCTTCTGTTCCGGCTCCATTGATTCCGATATCTTACTGTGCTCAGGCTATAACGATGCTGGAAAATTACTCATTGGGGTGATTCCAACAGCACGTAAGGGCGTAAGTTTTCTCGGTGACTGGAATAATATGGGTCAACGCCAGACCGATAGCGGCACCAGCCATTTTGAGCAGGTCAGAATTCATGAAAATGAATTGCTGTTAAATCCCGGTCCACTGAGTACACCGTATTCAAGCTTACGTCCATTGATTGCCCAGCTGATCTTTGTACACATGTTCCTTGGTGTAGCAGAAGGTGCGTTTGAAGTGGCCAAACAAACCGTACAGACTCAAAAAGCCTGGTCTAAATCACTGGTAGAAGAGGCTGTGAATGACCCCTTTACCCAGAAGCATTTTGCGGATTTTTATGTGCAGCTGGAAAGCGTCCGTCTCTTGGCAGATAAAGCGATTCAAACCTTACAAGTCGCTTGGGATCTGGGCAATGATCTCACTGCTGAGCAGCGTGGTGAAGTTTCAGTGGCGATTGCTACAGCCAAAATCGCGGCCACCAATACATCTCTCTATATCACCCAGAATATTTTTCAGGTGATGGGCGCGCGTGCGACCACAGCCAAACTGAATCTGGACCGTTTCTGGCGTAATGTTCGCACCCAGACCTTGCATGATCCGGTAGATTATAAATATCAGGAAGTTGGGGAATGGATATTGACCGGGAAAGTGCCTGATCCAAGTTTTTATTCTTAATATGAAAATAAAAAGCCTCCAATATTGGAGGCTTTTCATATTAGATGAAGTGATAGTTTCTTCTAAATCTGCTTAAAGGCTTCTATGGCTCGTACACGAGAGGCTTTTAAATCGACAATCGGTTTTGGATAATCCAGTTCCAGATCAGGATTTTTGGCATAAGGTTCATGAATGGATTTGGCATCCAGATGCGCCAGTTCAGGCACCCACTCGCGGATATAGTCTCCATTGGGATCAAACTTCAGGGACTGGCTGACCGGATTAAAAATCCGGAAGTAGGGCACAGCATCCATGCCGGTTGATGCGCACCATTGCCAGCCGCCATTATTCGCAGCCAGATCGCCATCAATCAGATGCTGCATAAACCAGCTTTCACCCAGTCGCCAGTCGATCAGCAAGTTCTTACACAGGAACATCGCAGTAATCATCCTGACCCGGTTATGCATCCAGCCAGTTGCCAGCATTTGCCGCATGCCAGCATCGACAATTGGAATTCCGGTCTGGCCTTGCTGCCAGGCAGCTAGATCTTCGGGGGCATTGCGCCACTGGATCTTATTGGTATTTTGCTTAAATGGTTGGTGTTTGGAGACACGTGGAAAATCAAACAGGGTCTGTAAATAGAATTCCCGCCACAAGAGTTCATCTAACCAGGTCTGCTGACCCACATCCTCAATCTGGAAATAGCCATCCTGAAAAAGAGCTTGCATACATTGGCGAACTGAAATAACACCGATATTCAGATAAGGGGAGAGGCGGCTGGTACCATCAACTGCTGGCAGATCACGGTCGGTTTTATAATGAGCCATTTTGTCCTCGATAAAATCATCGAGCAGATCCAAGGCAGCTTGATCCTCCGCAGGCCAAAGTTGGGCAGCATGCTCTACCACATAATCCGCTGAGAATTTTTCAAGATCAACATTGGGGAGCTTAGTTGATAATTGGATTGGATCTTGAGTTTCAATCTCAGGATAGCAGGTGGGTACATCCAGAATTAGCCGTTCATAGCACTTTTTCTTAAAGGCACTATAGACCTGATAGGGTTGATTGGACTGGTTCCGGATACTGCCGAGGGGAAACAGGGTGCGGTCATGATAGAGCTCGATCCTGATTTGCTGCTGTTCTAGTAATTGCTGCACCTGAGCATCACGTTCCAGTTCATTGACGCCAACTTCGATATTGGCATGCAAGCTTTCAATTTTCAGGGTTTGACACAGATTCAATATTTCTGGCGCTAAATTTTCCCACAAAGGAATATTCAATATGATCAGCGGGATATTCAGTTGCTGTAGCTGCTGTTTTAAATATTTGAGCCGACGCAGATAAAAATCAGTTTTGATCCGGGCATCCTGATGCAGTTGCCATTGTTCGGGAGAGAGGACTGCTAGCGCAATGCAAGGTCCTTGCTGAGTAGCATGCCAGAGTGCGGCATGGTCATGTATACGGAGGTCTTGGCGGAACCAGATCAACTGCATGGGAATAACGTTCTGAATCGGAATCAGATTATTTTATTCATTCCACCTGAAAATTCTGTATAGAAACGTAGATATGGGCAGAATGATCAGTTAAAAAACCGCCTATGGTATAAGCGGCTCTTTCATTTAACGCTGGTGAATATTTTCTAAGGTATCCACCAAGGTACGCGTGGTCTGGTCAATTTCATAATTGACTTCATCACCTACTTTGGCATTTTTCCAGGTGGTCAGACGCAAAGTTTCGGGAATCAGATCAATCGAAATTTCACTATTGGCGCGATCGACGCGATTGATGGTCAGGCTGCAGCCGTTCAGACCAATAAACCCTTTCAGGAAAAAGTATTTGATATTGCCATCCGGGATCTGAATATCGATATGGTAGGTTTCACCCCGATGTTCCAGATTTTTAATGATTGCTGTACCTTCGATGTGCCCATACAGATTATGCCCGCCATTTTCTGCACCGACTTTGGCAGAGCGTTCGACATTCACTTCATCACCCACTTGAAGAGATTTTAAGGTGGTGAGAGCAAGGGTTACATCGGAGATATCGAAGTGAATCTGATTTAGCTTCTGATCAATAGTCGTTACGGTGAGGCAGACGCCGTTGATCGCAACACTGGCGCCAATAAAGACATTCTGAAAAAACTGATTTTCGTTGCTCACGATAATGGTAATGAAGCCATTGCCCTGGCGAATATCCACGACTTTTTCCAAGCCTTGTACGATACCGGTATACATAATTTAAATTTCTATCTCATCGGGTTTGGCTTCATTCTAGTCAAGAATGAAGCAGGCGGCTATCTCTATGCCGAGAACACTGTGTTGCACAAAAAAAATCCCTCAAGCCGAGCCTTGAGGGAATGAATCGTTATGCTGAGCATTATTATAGTTTAAACGAGCTCAGCTTCTTGTTCTTCTTGTTGCTGTTCAGCTTGCTGCGCTTCCAGTTCACGCACGAGTGGCAAGACTTTTTCACCGAAATATTCCACTTCTTCAATAAAGTGCAGGAAGCCTGAAAGAACCAGATCAACACCGACTTTTTTCAGTTCGATGATACGTTCTGTAATCTGCTCTGGCGTCCCGATCAGGTTGGTACGGAAGCCATCGTTATATTGCACCAGATCTTCAAACGTAGATTTGGCCCAGTTACCTTCGCCTTCCTTACTGGCTGCGCCCGCTTCACGCGTTGCCTCACCGAAAGATTTCACCGCCTGAACATTGGCCTTGGCCACGATTTCTCGCAGTACTGCTTGCGCTTCCTCTTCGGTATCACGTGCAATCACAAATGCATTTACGCCAATTTTCACAGAGTGGTTGTTCGCTTTGGCTTTTTCACGAATATCATCGATCTGTTTTTTCAGCTCTTTAGGTGTATTGCCATTGGTGAAGTACCAGTCAGACACGCGAGATGCCATATCGCGTGCTGCCCGGGAACTTCCCCCCTGGAAGATTTCAATATGCGGTTTCTGTAGCGGTTTTGGACTCAAGGTATAGTCTTGGAACTGGTAGTATTTACCATCAAAACTAAAATTGTTTTGAGTCCAGACCCCTTTCAGGCTGCGAATAAATTCTTCTGAACGTGCATAACGTTCATCATGTTCCGGCCATTCTTCACCAATTGCATCAAACTCGCCACGGAACCAGCCACTTACGACATTAATCGCAATTCTGCCATTGGTCAGATGGTCAATGGTGGCCAGCTGCTTCGCTGCCAGCGCAGGCTTCCATGGACCCGGCAAGACCGCGGCAATCACTTTTAAACGTTCAGTTTTTGCCAGGATGCCGTGACTGAAACTCACTGATTCATGCTGGTTTTCAGCGTTATAGCCCGCAGTAAAACGGATCTGGGTCAGGGCATAGTCAAAACCTGCTTTCTCAGCAGTTTGCGCCAGACGGACATTATAGTCATAGCTCCAGTCAGTACGCTGTTCAATGTCGCTGACCACCAGACCGCCACTGACATTTGGAACCCAGTAAGCAAATACAATATTTTTATCTTGAGACATTATTCTTACCCTCTGAATGAAGCGGCTATTAAGCCACTTGAGTCTTTGGCACTTTCTTGCTGTGCAAACGGGATTCTGCGGCATCCAGACTTGGTACTGCAGCTGAAGGTAAAACTTCTTCCTGTTCGATTTGCTTGTTGATGCCTAGGTTCTGGTTGGCTTGCTGAGATTTTTCTTTAATAACCTCAGCACGCTGCCCCTTTGCTGGCGCCCATTCAAGGATTGGTAGGGCACGAGCCACTGCCAGGGTAATACGGGCACGGAGTAATTCGCTGTGAATGGTGTATTCAGGCGTAAAGTCACGATCTGTGGCATACACCCCGATTGGCAGAGTTTGTGCCTGGAAGAAGCTGAACAATGGGCGTAATTGGTGTTCAAGAACCAGCGCATGACGGTCACTACCACCAGAAGCTGCTAAAAGAACCGGTACATCTACCAGCGCCGTTTGTTCTACGAAGTCAAAGAAATGCTTGAACAGGCCCGTAAATGAAGCGCGGTAAACAGGCGTACCGACAATCAGGGCATCTGCTGCTTCAACAGCTGCCAAATCATCCTGCACGCGTTGCGGTAGCTGGTTACGGTAAATTGCACCACCTAAAAGCTGGCCAATTTCACTGAACTTGATGAAATGTACATTGATTGGCGTCGCTTCACCCAGTTCATCCAGAATGGCTTGAACCAGTGCTTCGGTTTTAGATGGGTGATTCAGGCCGCCAGAAACAGCCACGATGTTTAAAGGTTTTTGCTCGGAAAAATGGGACATGTGAAGTACCTAAAAATAGTTAAGCTCGGAATGGCCCTATTAATCCCGATTGCCGCAGTAGGTGTAAAATAACGAAATGCTGAAAAGTTATCTGATTTTTCTATATAAGCGGAAAATTTGCTTCTGAAACATAGAGAGCTGGATAAATAACTGATAACTATATTTATATTGAATAAAGATAAGCTATGCAGAATAGGAATAAATCATATATAAAAAAGTGATGAGAATTAAAGAATTATTGAAATAAGCCAAAATTTAAAAAAATTAAAGAAAAACTCCACATTATTTAAAAAATTGGCGATCTTGCATATCCATAAACTGGCTTGTGTGGTTAGAATAGGAGCTACTGTGCACAAGATCTCTCTCACGTCCTATGAATATTTTAATCGTTGATGATCATCCACTGTTTCGTCATGCTCTGATCCAAGCTGTTCGTTATAGTCTGCCACAAGCGCAGATTCATGAAACTGCAGCAGTCAATGAATTTTATGAACGTCTAGAAAATGGTCCTGAGCCTGATCTTGTCCTTCTGGATTTAAACCTGCCAGGTGCATCGGGCTTTTCTGCTCTGGTCCACGTTCGCGCACAATATCCTTCGATTCCAATTATTGTCGTTTCTGCTCACGAAGAAGCCAGCATTATCCAGCGTGCGATTGCACATGGTGCGATGGGCTATATTCCAAAATCTGCGCATCCAAGCCATATTGGTGAAGCGATTCGTGAAGTCCTCGAAGGGGAAATCTGGTTACCACCCAATCTGCCAGCCAACATGAATTTCGATCCGCGTGCTGCAGATGAAACTGCATTGGCAGAACGGATTCAGTCACTGACACCGCAACAGTTCCGTGTCTTGATGATGGTGGCCGAAGGCTTGCTGAACAAACAGATTGCTTATGAACTGGATGTTTCAGAAGCCACCATTAAAGCGCACGTAACAGCAATCTTCCGTAAGCTGGGTGTACAAAACCGTACCCAGGCGGTGCTTGCTATTAATGCCTTGAATATTGAAGAAAAGAAAATGTAAGGGATTTAACTTACAAAATAAAAAAGACCTCAGATGAGGTCTTTTTTATTTTGAGAATATTGCAGATTAAGCAATATAATCCTGTTTTTGGGTGACATCGGTACAGAACATGGGATTCAGTGCGGATTGCAATTCATCTATCTGTTCTTGAGTGACATAGCCTTTGGAGATGAGATATTCTGCCACACGGTCATCACGCAGACTCAGGAAAGTCGCATCATAAACACCAAGATCAACAAACAGGGCAGCAGTTTCCAGACTGTTAAAACGGTCCAGATAAACTTCATCTTCATACATCAGGAACACATGCTCGTCTGTACTATTCGGATCGACCTGTAGGTGCTCTGCCAGTTCATGTGGGCAAGTTTTGATAAAGAGCAGATCAGAGAGTTCATCAAATTGGGTTGTGTCCAGACAATCTTCTTCATTCTTTACTTTACCGAGCCACGCTTTAAAGACCAGAACAGCGCCACCACGCAGCAGCATACTCCAGATCTGATGACGGGTTTTTGCTGGTAAATCTTCGGCTTCCGCTTCCAGAGATTCAATCAACTTGTTTTCCTGTTCAGCCAGACGTTCAAATAAACCTAAACCTTGCGGTTTATAGGCATAGGGTTCAAAGACATCAAAATGCAGTTCATCGAAAACTTGCAGGGCTAAAGGAACTGCATGCTGATATAGGGTTTCAAGTGCCTGAATCTGGGTATCGTCGAGTTTGCTGTATTTAAACATTTGTGCCCAGTCGATGCTGGGTAATAAGGCATTAGCACCATATTGGCGATGGAATTGCTGAGTCTGTGCGGGAAGCTGAGCAATTGATTCATCGAGTTTCATTTTTATAACTCCTATCTAGCAGTGCAAATAGACCAGCTGCCAAAAGGATTTAGGCATTGTCAGATGGGAACTGATCGTTTCTTATACTGTCTATTTTTAGAACTAAGCCTGTTGTATTAAAAATACGACCAAAGTTCTATCTGCCATAAAATAGGATTAAAAATTAATTTAAAACAGAAACTTAAATAATTGTAACTAGGTGTACACATGTATATTAATAGATTTGGTGGCTTTCGCCATAGAGAATGCTGAAATGATAATTTTGAGCAATTTATCAGCAAGAATTATGTGAAATTTGGTGCTTTTGGCACATTGGCCAATTTTTTTTGCCAGTCAGGTAAAGATAGGTATTTATTCAGTATAAAAAATGCCCATCTTAAATCATTAAAATGGGCATTGAGATAAAAATAAAAAGTTCTAACTACCAGAGATTTTCAGACCGGATAACCAGGAACGAAGTGAAGCGGGTTTCAATGGTTTTTTCAGCAGGACAATATTTAAATCCTTCAGGCGCTGTGGCAGTTCCGGATCAGAATCTGCAGTAATCAATGCTACCGGAATATCACTACTACGATGTTCCAGAATAAAGTCCAGACCGATTTTATCCTGATTTAAATGCTGATCGACCAGCCAGACCTGAATATTTTCCTGCTGGATCATTTCGGCTGCCTGTTCTGGTTCGGTGGCTTTAAAGACCTGATAACCCCATTTGGTCAATAAGGTCGACATGCCTTCCAGAATGGTTTCATCATTGTCCAGACATAGAATCTTAAAGGCCTTGGACTTCAACGGCACAGCCTGAACAGGGGCGGCAACGACTTTCGGTGCTGCGGTCAGTGGCACTTCAATCATGAAGCAGGAACCTTTGCCCAGCTCGGAAGAAACATGAACTGGATAATCCAATAGACCAGTCATACGTTGCACGATGGCGAGACCAAGCCCCAGACCCTGTTCACCCCAAGGCGAAGTATGGCCACAACGCTCGAATTCCTGGAACAGCTTGATGCGCTGTTCTTCAGCAATACCGGGACCGGTATCCCAAACCCCGATCCGGATATGATTTGGCCGGTTGCTAGAACGCAGTACACCGACCACGACCTTACCTTTGGCGGTATAACGTAGGGCATTGCTGACAAAGTTCTGGATAATCCGGCGAATCCATTGTGGATCGGTGTCAATCCAGAACTGGGCATCATGCACTCGCAGTTTGATGCCACGTTGTGCCGCAATGGATTTGAATTGCAGTTCCAGATCACTTAATAAATCATGCAGTGGATAAGCCTGGCGTTTCGGCTGAATCGTACCGCCCTCCAGTCGGGCAATATCCAGCAGAGCTGAGAGCATGCTTTCTGCCCCATGCAGGGCACGATCCAGTTGCTGCAGGGTCTTGCGATCTTCTTCGCTTTGTACACTTTGCTCCAGCGCCGTACTGAACAGACGTGCAGCATGCATTGGCTGTAACAGGTCATGACTGGCGGCAGCAATAAAGCGGCTCTTGGACATATTGGCTTTGTCGGCTTGTTCACGCGCCAGTTGCTGTTCAGACAGGGCATCAGCGAGCTGCTGGGTACGATCCTGAACCCGGGCTTCCAGTAATGCTTCATTTTCACGGAAGGCAGTAATATCGGCAAAGGTCGTCACGAAACCACCGCCTTCAATTGGGTTACCCCGCATCTGAATCACGCGGCCATCTTTACGGATCCGTTCAAATTCATGCGCACTGCCGACCTGCATCCAGTGAATCCGTTTACGCACATGTTCTTCGACCGAGCCCGGACCACATTCACCGCGTTCAGCGTTATAACGGATTAGGTCAGCGATTGGACAGCCGACATAAACAATATCTTTTGGATAGTCGAACAGTTTCAGGTACTGGTTGTTCCAGGCGACCAGACACATATTTTCATCAACCACACTCACCCCTTGGGTCATATGGTCGATCATGGTCATGATCAGGTTCTGGTTAAAACGCTGCCATTGTGAGGCCTGATCCAGAATATTCGCCACCTGACCGAGGGCCAGGCCATTATTCACCATCGCGGTAGTCAGCAGGGTACGTGCCGAGGCTGCACCAATGGTACCGGCCAGATACTGCTCAGTAAAACGCCACCACATGCCATTGGCACTGCTATTTTCATTCAGTTCCACACTATTTTGAGCACAGAACTGCTGGAAGGCCTGCATGGTTGGACCTTCACCGGTAATGCGCTTGGCCAGCGTAATCAGGTCACCAACTTTTAAACGGGCCACATCCTGATGCGAGTAGCTGACATCAGTCGATGGACTTTGAGAAGGAAGCGGCTTGGTTTCATAGTAGAAGAAACTTTCCGCCTGAATCTGTTCAGCCACACTTGGACGGAACATCCGGGAAACCCAGATATATAGGAATGTGTTCAGACCTAGTGCCCAGACCACACCATGCGTTAAAGGATCAAAAGATTCGAAACCGATCAGGGCTTCAGGACGTAACCAGTTCCAGCCCAAAGGACCCTGTTCCAGAAAACTCTGGCTGAACTGCTGATAGGCTTCTGGCAGGCTGCGCAAAATCGTTGGTAATAGCAGGGTATACGACCATAAAGCGAAACCGGTCAGCAGGCCAGCATATACACCTTGCTTACTCCCGCCACGCCAATACAGACCACCAATCAGGGCAGGGGCGAATTGTGCCACGGCACTAAAGGCCAGCAGACCAAAGACTGAGAGCTGGTCAATATCATTAAAAAAGTTGAAGAACAGAAAGCCCATCAACATCACGGCTAGGATACAGATCCGGCGGGTAAATTTGAGTACCAGTGGTAAACGCTTGTCATGCCGTGAGATCAGGTTTAACCGCCAGAGCGCTGGCATGATCAGGTCATTACTCAGCATGATCGACAGGGCTACTGAAGACACCAGTAACATACCAGTCGAAGCCGAGAAACCGCCTAAGAAGGCCAATAAGGTCAGCCAGTCCTGATTATAGCTAAGCGGTAAAGACAGTACCGCGACATCTGGAATCGCTAAATATTGGGGAGCCGCATGCAGTGCCCAGCTGGCAATCGGGATAATTGCCAGTGTGGTCAGAATCAGATAAATGGCAAACCAGCGACGTGCACCACGGATATGTTTTTCATCCCGTAATTCAACCACTGCTACGTGGAATTGACGTGGCAAGCAGATAATCGCCAGTGCAGCCAACAGGGTCTGTACCCAGAAACTTTCCGGTACGCCAAACAGCTGTACATCATGGAAGGTTGACTGAATATCGCTACTGATCTGAGGCAGATTTTCTGGTGCTTCAAAAATAAAGAAACAGGCTACGGCCAGCAAGGCAAATAACTTAACAAAAGACTCAAAGGCGACAGCCAGCATCAGACCGCCATGCTGTTCGGTGTTGGCAATCTGCCGGGTACCGAAAATCATCGCCAGAATCGCCAGGACGCCAGTCAGGAACAGTACGCTATTGGTGGTACTGGCAATCCCGGCTGAAGGTTCCAGAATGACCGCCGCACTCAAGGCAATTGCACGTAACTGCAAAGCCAGATAGGGAATGATGGCAATCACCGCCAGAATGGTGACCAGCGAAGCCAGAGGCCCACTCTTACCATAACGTGCAGCGACGAAGTCGGCGATAGAGGAAATCGCATGATGCTGGCGTACCCGTCCCAGACGGCGCCAGATATCGTAACCAATCGCGACAAAGAGCAGGGGACCAAGATAGATCGGCAGGAAAATAATTCCTTCACGAACCGCAGCACCGGTCGCGCCATAAAATGTCCAGGAAGAACAGTAGACGCCTAAAGTTAAACTAAACAATAGCATGCGGCCACGGGTACTCAGCCGGCTGGCATGTTTTTCCCCATAGAAAGCGCAAGTAAAGAGTAAAGTGATATAGAGGGCGAGCACCCCTATGATGAGCCAACTGTTCATATAGCCTGATGTGTACTGTGCATGACGCTATGATACCGCATCATGCACTCAGCAGTTTAAATTGATCATTTTTTAACGACCAAAGTCTAAATTACAAGTCATTCTAAATGTTGTTATTTTGCAACAGTGATAATTCGAATTAAAAAATAGTAAGCCCATGGTGGGGCTACAGGAGTGTAACTATGGATGAGGCCCAAGTAGAAAGAATTCTACAGAATCCCAAATTCAAAGAAATGGTACGTAGAAAAAGTACGCTGAGCTGGACCTTAACCGGCATCATGCTATTTGTCTATGTCGGTTTCATGTTGCTTGTTGGCTACAACAAAGAATTTCTATTGTCTTCAATTTCTGGCGGTGTAACGACCTGGGGTGTACCTCTAGGTATCGGTATCATTATTTTGTCTTTTATATTGTGCTGGGTGTATTCCTACATTGCCAATAACAAACTTGATCAGCTGAACAGAGAAGCAATTCAGGAAGTGGAAGCGATTACAAAAGAAAAGGGGCAACACTAAGATGAAAGGGATTTCATATCAAGCGCTTGCTGCTGCAGCGCTGACCTTGCTCAGCTCGGCAATGGCATTTGCTGGACCAGATCTGGGTGCTGCGGAGCAGCAAGCGACCAACTGGCACGCGATTATCATGTTTGTGATTTTCGTTGGAGCAACCTTATTTATTACCAAATGGGCTGCCAAACAAACCACAAATACTAATGATTTCTATACTGCCGGCGGCGGGATTTCTGGCTTCCAGAACGGTCTGGCCATTGCTGGTGACTTCATGTCTGCAGCATCTTTCCTCGGTATTTCCGCGATGGTATTCCTGTCCGGTTTTGACGGATTGCTGTACTCACTAGGCTTTATGGTGGGTTGGCCAATCGTTTTATTCCTGGTGGCAGAACGTTTGCGTAACCTGGGTAAATTTAACCTGTCTGATGTAGTGTCGTTCCGTCTGGAAGAAAAACCGGTGCGTACTCTAGCTGCATTAAGTTCACTGGTTGTGGTTGCGTTTTACCTGATCGCACAGATGGTAGGTGCAGGTCAGTTGATCAAGTTACTCTTCGGTCTGAACTACAATATTGCTGTGGTGATTGTTGGCCTGTTGATGATGGCTTATGTAATCTTCGGTGGCATGCTGGCAACGACCTGGGTACAGATCATTAAAGCAGTAATGCTGTTGTCTGGTGCGACATTTATGGCTTTCATGGTAATGAAGGGCGTAGGTTTCAGCTTTACCAATATGTTTGAACAATCGATTCAGGTTTACTCTAAAGTACATGACCTGAGCCTTGCAGATGCAACCAAGATTATGGGTCCGGGTAATCTCGCTTCGAATCCGGTCGATGCGATTTCTCTTGGTCTGGCGCTGATGTTTGGTACAGCAGGTCTGCCACATATCCTGATGCGTTTCTTTACAGTAAAAGATGCCAAAGAAGCACGTAAATCAGTGGTGGTTGCAACAGGCTTTATCGGTTACTTCTACCTGTTAACCTTCATTATCGGTTTCGGTGCGATTCTATACGTAGCGAACAACCCGCAGTTCCTGGACATTGCAAAAATGGCAATCACAGGCAAGCTAGAGCTGGTGGGCGGTAACAACATGGCCGCGGTTCACCTGGCAGATGCTGTGGGTGGTGACCTGTTCATGGGCTTCATTTCTGCAGTGGCATTCGCAACCATTCTTGCGGTAGTTGCAGGTTTGACCTTGTCAGGTGCTTCAGCAATTTCACATGACTTGTATGCAAACGTATTCAAGAAAGGCCGTACTACACCTGAATCTGAACTGCGCATGTCTAAAATTGCAACTCTTGGTCTTGCTATCTTTGCGATGATTCTGGGAATCCTGTTCGAGAAGCAAAACGTTGCCTTCATGGTGGGTCTGGCATTCTCGGTAGCCGCATGTGCCAACTTCCCGGTACTGGTTCTGTCTATGTTCTGGAAAGGCCTGACCACACGTGGTGCTGTCATTGGTGGCGTGGTTGGTTTGGTGACTGCAGTAGTACTGATCATACTGTCTAAAGCAGTTTGGGTAGATACTTTCGCGATTTCAGATACACCAGTCGTTCCATTTAATGGTCCTGCATTATTTGCAATGCCACTGTCTTTCTTCTGCTGCTGGTTCTTCTCCATCACAGACCGCTCAGTGAAAGCACAAGCAGAACGCAAAGCTTTCGATGCACAGTTTGTTCGCTCACAAACAGGTATTGGAATCTCAGGTGCATCTGATCACTAAGATCTGATGTCCTAAAAAAGCCTCCTGATGGGGGCTTTTTTTATAGCGATAAAATACCTGAGCTACCCAATGAAATACTTTGGGATAGGTTATCTAAAATTAAATACAGCTATTTTTAACTGAGATTTCAATGATTTTTATACAATCCTGTTTCTAACCATCAGCTAGATCATGCTATGTTAAGCCAGCGATAACAATAATGATGCTCGACAGGACATCAAGACAAATCTCATGAAGCACTCCCTGCTACGATTCTGGACCCATTTTAAGTATCTGCCTTCTGCCTGGCTGCTATGCCTGCAGTTACTGATTCTGATTCTGTCGATGCTGAGTTATGACAGCGTTTCTTATCGCGCGGGTACATGGATGCTGGGGGTGGTGGTCTTGCTGGTGATTGCCAAGGTAATTCGTCAGACTCCGATGTTTACCATTCTGGGACTCATCTTTGTCGCAGGGGCCATCTTCTTTTCGTCATTAATTGTGTTGGGGCTGCGCTATACCTGGATCATGATCGTCGCGCATCTGTTTGAAGCCAGTGCCTACTTCAGTGCAGCGTATGGCCTGTTACGTTATATGTTTCATGACCGTTATCTGACCAAAGACGAACTATTTGCAGCGGGAGCAGTTTTCACATTGCTGGCTTGGGGCTTCGCTTTTCTCTATAGCATTTGCCAGTTATGGGTACCTTACAGCTTCTCGGATCCAGATCTAAAAGCTTATCAGCCGTGGCTGGATCTACTCTTTCTGAGTTTTAGTGTGCAGTCTGCTACAGGATTATCTGATGTGATGCCGGTCAGCCCGGTCGCACGGATGCTGGCCATTATCCAGATGTTTGTCGGGGTAATGTATCTGGCCTTGATTGTTTCCCGTCTGATTGCCTTACAGTATATTTCTCATCTTCCTAAACAGACTCATATACAACATAAGCATAGAAAGCCTGAGGAATAGAACGTACAGAGCTGCATAGCTTGGTTACAGTAACTTAACGGCTTTATTTTCCTGAATATTTTAAAATCTTAAGGTCCAAAACGTATCTTTGATCGTAATTCTCTCGATCAGAATGTTTTTACTTATCAATAATGATTCAAGCCTCCCGGCATCCAATCTATTAAAAAAATGGGGGATCTATGCCTTCCAAACCTTCATCCTGGTTTGCCAATATCAATCCGAATGTCTTTATTAGTACAGTGGTGATTATCGCCATTTTTTTGGGACTGGTAATACTGGCACCTGATTCATTCGACCTGTTGACCAAGCAAATGAATGCGTGGATTACCACTTCATTTAGCTGGTTTTATGTCCTCTCCGTGGCGATCTTCCTGATTGTCCTGATTTATATTGCCCTGTCTGATATGGGGAAAATCAAACTCGGGCCCGACCATAGTCAGCCAAAATACAGCCAGGCATCCTGGTTTGCCATGCTGTTTACCGCAGGTATGGGAATTGGCCTGATGTTTTTCGGTGTTGCCGAACCGGTTATGCACTATGTCACACCGCCTGCTGGTGAACCGGAAACTGTACTGGCCGCGCAGCAAGCTATTCGCGTGACTTTCTTCCACTGGGGCCTGCATGCCTGGGCGATTTACACCATTGTGGGTCTGTCATTGGCCTATTTTGCGTATCGACATAATCTGCCTTTAAAAGTTCGCTCCGCCTTATATCCACTGATCGGCAACCGGATTCATGGCCCAATCGGAGACGGGGTAGATACTTTTGCCACCTTAGGGACAGTATTTGGGGTTGCGACAACTTTAGGTTTTGGGGTGACTCAGATTAATTCGGGTCTGAATTACCTATTTGGAGTTGAGCAGACCCCCAGTACTCAGGTCATTTTGATTATTGCCGTCACTGTAATGGCATCAATGTCCGTATTTTTTGGTTTGGATAAGGGCATCAAACGCCTGGCTGAACTGAATCTGCTGCTTGCTTTACTGTTACTCATCTTTGTTTTTGTTACCGGTCCAAGTATCTATCTTCTGCAGACCACTATCCAGAATTCTGGACAGTATGTTGCAAACCTGTTCAGTATGACCTTCAATCTGTATGCCTATCAGCCTAGTGGCTGGATTGGTGGCTGGACCATTATGTATTGGGCCTGGTGGATTTCCTGGTCACCATTTGTCGGGATGTTTATTGCCAGAGTATCCGAAGGCCGCAGTATCCGTGAGTTCATTGTTGGGGTTCTACTGATTCCTACCGGATTTACCTTAATCTGGATGGGCTTTATGGGCAATGCTGCATTATTCAGTATCATGCATGAAGCCAATACTAATCTGCTTGAGGCAGTACAACGTGACTCCTCTGTAGCGCTGTTCGAATTTTTAGGTAATCTGCCATTTAATTCAGTCACCAGTATTATTGCTACGGTATTGGTTATCCTGTTCTTTGTCACTTCAGCAGATTCTGGATCATTAGTCACGGATTATCTCACGGCGAAAACCGAGAATTCACCGACTTGGCAGCGTCTGTTCTGGACCGTGTTAATGGCTTTATTGGCCATCATTCTGTTACTGGCAGGCGGGCTGGAAGCCCTGCAGTCGGCTACGATTATGAGTGCCTTACCGTTCACATTCATTATGCTGCTGATTTGCTGGGGACTGATTAAGGCCCTGCATCTGGATGTAACGAAAATGCATGCGCTACAAGCTGCGCGTATTACCCCACGGGCCATTCAGAACCCGCGTAGCTGGCAACAGCGACTCGGTTTAATTATGCATTATCCGCATACGCATGATGAAGTACGTGATTATATTGATACGATGGTCAGCAAAGCTTTTAACAGTTTTCAGGCTGAACTGAAACGTCGTCACATCCAGGTGAAAATCTTTAAACTGGAAGATGGGATCGAGTTACGTGTCGATCATCAGAATGAAATGAACTTTATTTATCAGGTCATTGCTACCCAGACTTTAGCACCGAGCTTTATGCCGGATGCAGATTCTCCGCAATCTTATCAGGCAGAAGTCTTTTTAAGGGAAGGGGGGCAAAATTATGATGTAATGGAATGGACTCAGGAAGATTTAATCCAGGACATCATTGACCAATATGAGCGCCATTTGCATTTTTTAAGTCTGGTCCGTTCTCCAGAATAAATATTTGATCCAATAAAAAAGGACGCTGATGCGTCCTTTTTTTACTCAGTCACTAATTCAGAAATTAGAAACGGAATTTAGCATTTAAGCCTACAGTTTGTGTATCACGAACTACATCATTTTGAGCAAGATTTGCTTCGTAGTTTGAGTTCACATAACTAGCACCTACAGCAACTGCTGGAGTGATGAAGTAGTTTACGTTTGCGCCCCAAGCTTTGTCTGGAGAGTTAGCGTAGCTAGATTCCATATAAGATGCACCAACGCTTAATTTAGGGTTGATGTACAAAGTAGTACCTAGGTTGTAAGCAGTATCTTCACCATAAACTAAGCCGCTTTCGAAGCCAAGTGACATGTTAGTGCCGTCAATTGCGCCTACATATTTAGTACGAGCAGTGATTGCATCTTGGTCTTCAGCGATTGTTTGAGACTCAATAGCAGCTTTAGCAACGCCATTGTTGAACATGTTGAAAGCGTCATAAGAAGTTTGGTCTGCAACGCTTGTGTAACCTACAGCTACCAGGAAGTTAGGAATAGGAAGTACACCTACTTCTAATGCATAACGGTCGCCATTGTCATCTGGGTTACCAGCTTTGCTATCAGTGATAGTATGGCTATAAGAAGCGCTTGCATAAGCAGGAACAACTTTAGTTGGGATGTAAGCTTCACCTTTTGCACCAAAAGTATGGTGTACAGTACGATCACCAAATTCTTGTCCGTTTTCGCCGTATGTATAAGCAGCAGAAACATTAGATGCCTGGTTGATGAAAGCAGCTTCAGCTAAAGGACCTTTAGAAGCGTCTACATCTTTGAAGTAGTAAGTACCTTGAACAGCGCCAGTGAAGTCTTTGTCATTCGCAGTGTTGTCGATGTACTCTGACTGACCTTGAACTTCAAATTGATATGCTTGAGCACCGGTCATGGCTAATAATAAAGCAGTGGCTAAACCGAGTTTTTTCATGATATTTACCATTTTGTTACAAAAGATGTACAACAGGAACGTATTGTATTGTGACAATTTATTAAGTCAATCCAATTCGAAATCGCTATTTTTTTGTACAAAATCATTGTATTGATTTTGTTTAATAGTCTTTTAATTAGAAAATTTAGTTATTTTAGAAAAAAGCTTAAATAACAATGTTGTATACTAAATAAATTGTTACATCTAATCAGGAAAATGAATTAATAAAGGATTTTTTGATTGTTTAATTAAGTTGAATAGTGGATTTTAATTCAAAAAACCAATTTATTTATCATGAAAATAATCATGTTTATTACACTGAATTTAAGAGAGGCGTAAAAACTGTAATATAAAGCAAATTTATGAAAGAATTGATCGGTTTAGCGACAAAATCAGGGTTATAATGTGATGTATTTCACTGTTTTGTCTATAAATTGTGATATGTCATAAATCCTAGTAAATTAATGTGCTTTACATTGTTACCAAATTGACTGATAATAAAAAAATCAGGTTAGAGTTCATGTTTTTACATGATAATTTGACTGATTCTCCACATATTTTTGTTTTTATCGGCCCAGCTTTCCCCAAGGTTGGGCTTTTTTTTGCCAGAATTTTTTAGAAGCATCAGTCTACGGATTAGTTCATAAAAGAAGATTAGAAAAACTAGTATAGAAAGCCGTCAAAGATGATTCTTAAGTGCACCTTAATGGTGCATTATTTCAATTTAAAAATTGCTTCGTTCTATAAAGTTGCAAAAAAAAACCTCAATTTCTATATAAAATTGAGGTTTTTTCGCCAAAATTTGCGGGTAAATCAAAAAATCTGCTGAGGAATAATTTAACTCGCCCTAATGCAGTGCATTATGCACCTAATTGTTGCACGTGTAAATAGTTCAGAAAGCGAGTTTTTTAATTTTCTTATATTTTAAATTATGAAATTTTCATTCTTATTTATATTTTAGTGATAACAGATGAAAAATCCTGAAAATATAAAGAGTTAAAACCTTTAAGAACATAAGGAAAACCTTCTGAAAATCAAAGCAATTGGGAAGAAATATTGATGATGAGTAGGCGTTTATTTGTATAATCTATCTACTATTAAATGGGGAGTCCTTGATTCATGTGAAGGACTAAAAATCAAGATGAATACTTTGCGCTCTGAGAAAATCAGCAAACATCTGTACTGGTCGATGTCGATCATTATTTTATGTTTATTGTGTATTTGTATTCCCTTAATTATTGATAGTAGTCAACATTATTTAAAATCAAAACAAACCTATCAGCAGCTTTATGCCTTACAACAGGTCACCGATCTCTCCAATAAAATCTCCCGGGAACGGGCACCTGCCAACAAAGTAATGTCTAGCTCGGTTGAGGAATTTGCCAAACATCAGCAGAAGTTAAGCGATTACCGTCAGGAAGTCGATCAACAGATGCAAATTACGGCTCAGGCACTTGATCAGGTTGGTTTTAATCACCTAAGCCAGCAACTTTTATCTGAGTTAAAGCCTAGTCTGCAATATGGGCGTAAGCAGGTCGATCTCTATACTCAAATACCTCGCCCGGAACGTACTGCACAGGAAATGGATCAGGCCATTCTCGCCATGTTTAGTGCCTGGGATAGCAGTCGTAAAATTCTGAAAGGAGTAGTGATTGCCTCTGCTACGCCATCTGCCCGTTTGGATAATTACATGAGTGAAATCCTGTTTTTATCTGATCTCAGGGATCAATCGGGTCGGGTAGCGTCAAATGTCATGGCACATGTGACATTTGGAACCCAGATTCCAGAGCAAAACATTACCCGTTCCTTGCAGGTCCAGCATCAGGTACGTTATCTCTGGGATATTATTGATACGCTACAGCCTGTTCAGGACAAAACTGATGAATTTATTCGTTTACATCAGCGGGTCGGAACTGAATTTATCCAGCAAGGTTTACCGATTGTGGAGCGACTGATTGAAGATAGCCGCCAGCAGCGTCCTTATTATTTAACTGGAACCCAGCTGACTGAAGCCATTGTAGATAAATTTACAACAGTGATTGATTTGCAGAACTATTTACTGCAATACACCAAAGATGTGGCTATTAAGGAAATGCGCCATGGTCTGAATCATTTGATCTGGACAGTGGCCTTATCTGGAATTTCCCTGATTACGGCAATTTTGACCATGATTTTTGCGCGTAAACGCATCTTTATTCCTTTAATTCGCGCACGTAAAATTTTATTTGATTTGTCCACTGGGTCTGAACGGAAGCAAGCACCATCAAAACTAAAAACAGACCGGCCTACTGAATCCTTATTTACAGCAATTCAAAAACTGCAGCATACGCTGCAAGAGCGTGAAGCATTAGAATTTCGACTGAAAAATATTGCCCATTCCGATTCCCTGACTGGACTGGCTAACCGTTTTGCGCTCGATGAATATATCCGTTTTATGGAAACGCATCCGACCCAGTTTAAGCGAACCTGCCTGATGATTATTGATATTGATCACTTCAAACAGGTCAATGATCAATATGGGCATATTATTGGTGATCAGGTTATTCAGCTGGTTGCAGAACGCTTAAAAGCCAATGTTCGAGCTTCGGATCTGCTGGTTCGCTATGGCGGTGATGAGTTTCTGGTCCTGATTGAAAATATCGAGATGCAGCATGCTTTCATGCTGGCGAATAAAATCCGGACCGAAGTCGCTGAACATTCTATTCTGACCGCAGCTGATGAAGATATTCATGTATCGGTGAGTATTGGGGTAGCGATTGGTGCAGAGTCATGGATTGCTTTACTGGAACAGGCCGATGAGGCGTTATTTAAGGCCAAAGCCAAAGGACGTAATGTGGTGGCTGAGGTTTAAACCACTTAACTGAATTTTTTAAGCTAAACAGTCTGAAGAGTCATAATTTTATAATTTATATTGTTAAAAAATAAAGTAAATTTCATTGAAGTTTTTAAAAAATATAAAAATTTAGGGGATCTTAAAATGAGTAAAAATTGTATTTTCTGTCAAATGGTAAAAGGGGAATTGCCATGTCATTTAATCGATGAAAATGATGATTTTATGGCATTTCTTACTATATTTCCCAATACATTGGGCGCAAGCGTGGTGATTCCAAAACAGCATTATTCCAGCTATGCCTTTGAACTGAGTGACCAGGTGCTGACAAATCTGGTTTTATATACCAAGCAGGTAGCTCTAAAATTGGATCGTTATTTTGATGACGTTGGCCGAACAGCAATGGTGTTTGAGGGATTTGGCGTCGATCATGTGCATGCCAAGCTATTTCCAATGCATCAGACTAAAAATACCCATGAAAAATGGCAGCCAATTAATTCTTCGATCGATAAGTATTTTGATGCTTATGAGGGATATATTTCATCACATGATGCTCGAAGGGCGGATGATCAAGCGCTGGCACAATTGGCTGAAAATATTCGCTCAATCGCATAGTCAAAAATAAAAGCCCCCTCTTTTTAAAAGAGGGGCACTCTCCACTGCTGTCCCATAGTTTGCTTTAAATAAAAAAACCTGAGTCCTAACAGTTAAAATATGAGTGCAAACAAACACTTTAACGACCAGGATTCAGGTTTTGTCACATCAGAATACCGTATTTCATGAGCTAATTAAACCTGTTGTGCGACAGGATTTTGAACAACTTGCTAAAGTACACCATGTTGGACAGAAATTTAGAGCGGCTTCCCGGTGGGATCAGTTTATTGCCATATTGATGTCTCAATTCTCTTGTAGGCAAAGTCTGAGAGATATTCAATCCAATTTGGAGTGCCAACAGGAAA